>DXJA01000340.1 GCA_019056875.1 Candidatus Jordarchaeum madagascarense | reverse complement strand
ATATTTAAAAAAGTTTAATAAAAAAGTATACATCAATTTTTCTAAACTGTCTATTTATTCACCCTTTTTTAAATAATACTTTAAAAATTGCGAAAATCACATTAACAAAATCTAATTTGTGTATATTTCTCAATGTGGACACAATGTTTATTAGTGAATTGGCGCCTAATTATAATTAGATGTGGTCACCTAGGTGTAATACCATGATTCATAATTTTTACATATTGAAGAAAAGTGGCGAGTGTATTATCCATCGTAAGTACGGAAGTCTAGAAACTGACGAGAATCTGGTATCTGGGTTTTTGAGTGCTATGTTTTCTTTTGGCAGGAATATAAGCGGTCGTAACATAGAGAGTGTGCTACTTGACGATAAAAAATTTGTATACGTTTGCAACGAAGAAGTCATATTTGCTGCCTACACCGACCGAGACGATATGATCAAAGACAAACTTGAAGATCTCTGTGAAGAATTTATTAAAGCATATGGTGCTCTAGAAAACTGGGACGGAGACCGCGACCGATTTGTAGAATTTTACCCAAAACTAGATACGATTTTTGGTGCATTAGGAAAAGAAGCTTCTGAAGATATTTTGAACACTTTAATGCAAAAAGTTCAAACTGGCAAAGGGTCAATAAAGGACTCCATGGACGAATTACTTAATTATTATAAAGATAAGGTTAAGAAAGTTAATCAATAATTTTTTGAATTAAAGATGATTCCCCGTTTTTTGTAATCACTCAATAATCAGTTACTTAAATATTGTTTTTTCTAAATTGCGGGTATATTTGTTCTAAAATACTTTTTGCCTTTAGTAACGCATTATTTTTTGTGTATTCTAGGATTTGAATGGTACAAACGGGGGTTCCTTTTTTTACTATAGTTCCCGGTTTGGTGATATCAAAGATTCCTGGAATCTTAATTTCAGGCATTATAAAGTCATGTTTAGCAAATACAATGTTTTTCACAGCGTATCCTTTGTTTGGAGGAATCTTTTGGGGAAGTATTCCTTGGCAAGCCTTTATGTGCGCTTCGACTAGGTTTAATCCGGTTACCATTTGCACGCATTCTAGTGTGCCTTGAAAACGGGGATTTATCTCCATTAAAAATGGTTCATGATCATGAATAACGAAGTCTACTCCATTTGAGCCCTTTAGATTTAGCAGTTTGCATAAGGATTCAGAATACATTTTTATTTTATCACAAACTTTTTTCTTAGCAGTTAATGGTACAATGTTTCCACAATAAATGAAATCTTTCGCACCTAATCCGGAGATTCCAATCAATTGTTCGTTAACCGTGATTGCCAATGCAGACTTACCGGTTGAAAGAAGAGAACAACTGGCATCAATTCCTTTGATATACTCTTGAATCATTATTTTTCTGTGATTTGATAATTGTTGAAATATTCTTTCGATCTCATTTAGATTATTAGCCAAATTAATCCCCTGTCCTCCTCCCCCCCGTGTTGGTCGTACTATTACGGGTAGACCCAACAATTTTGCTGCTTCTTTGGCATCTTCTATATCTTTTACCATAATAGAATTGGGAGAAGCGCAGCCCAGCCTTTTTGCCTCATTAAAAATTTTCATTTTATCTCTTGATTTTTCAAGTGTTTTCGGATGGTTTCCGATTATTGGTGCAATTTTGTTAAATTTTTCCCATATTTGAGGCTGATCATCAAAACCGCTCCCCACCAATATAAAATCTATTTGATGTTTCTCCTTTAATTCTTGGGCGAGTTCCAAAAAAAGACCCATTTGCTTTTTTTCAATATCTGTTTCTAGCAATTCCCTAACGATTAGAACTTCGTCTGCGGATTGATAAATGTCAAGATCTCCCCAGTAATCCACAACCAGAACATTTAGTCCTATTCTTTTTGCTGAGAAAGCGATAGGTCTAGCATTAAATCCCACTACAAGAACGGTGGAATGCTTTTCAACCACGGCTAGGCGGAGCCCTCCATACCAATAGTTTGTGTTTCGCTTTCTTTTACAGCCACTTTAATCTTTTCCACGATGTCCTTTATTTTCATTTTTCTCGGTATGGCCACCGCTAGTAACCTATCGTTATCGATTTGCTGGGTAATTATCATTCCCTCTTTACTGGCAATGACAGAGTAATCACTATTCTCATTTTGGACGATGCTACTACTTATCGTGGATATGGCGCTAATCATTCCAGAGACGGTTATAGCATCTTCCGCTGGGTGAACTATCAAAGGGACACCCTCGTTTGTAAGAATCGCGATTGTTTTTGCTTCGGGTATAGTTTTTTTAATATTCATAAATAATCCTTTTTTAGGATATTCTGACAGCTCTACTATTACCGCTACTTTTTCTGAAACTTTCTGAATTTTGGCGACGTAGTTTTCAATGCCTTCGCTTTCAGCTTTCTCTCTATCAATGAGTGCTGAAAGAACCATGCCAGTGTTAACAGGTAAAGTTATAATTAAATTGTTCTGTGTAAAGGAAAGGATATATTCAGGGGTTTGATCGAGCAGTTTCTTAGTAACCTGAGAGGAAATTGAGAGTAAAGTTGCGCTACTAGCGGCTAGCTTGTTCTTATTAACTGATTCTTCTAATATCACCATTGATTCTGATTTTCCCTCTTTACTAATCAGAATCAGACCTTTAATAACTTCATCTCTAACTATTTCTTCTAATAAACTAGCTAGCTCATTAACGCGTTCCATCATAATCACCTTTTTTTAATAAGAATTTAGTAACATCCATAGGTTGCGTAGAAAGGGATATTTTTCAAAAATTAATTTTGATTTATCTTCGGATTTTTCTTTTGTTGTATGTATCATATAAAGGAAGTTTAGTTTTAAAAATGTTAGGTGTTTCATAATCACGGATAATTGTTTTTTTGAAATAAACAACAAAAAGATATTTATTGTGAAATTTAAAAAGTCATAAATATAGTCGAGAAAATGTTTTTGGTGATTTTTTGAGGGTAACATTTCTTGGAACTGCAGGAAGCATGATTACAAAAACTCGTACAAATCTAGCTATACTAGTTGATGAAGATCTTCTTATAGACTGCGGTGAAGGCACTACTCAAAAGCTTCTTTCGATTTTAGGTGGTTTAACGAGTATTGATAATATTCTGGTTTCTCATGGCCACGCAGACCATGTTATGGGTTTAACGTCTCTCTTGTGGGCAATGTGGCTAACTGATAGAAGAACTAAGGATCTTACAATAACTGGTCCAGAGTACATTGAAAACCTAGTAACATCTCTATTAAGATTAGGATACACACCACTTGATAAATTAACCTTCAAGATAAATTATAATTCTGATCCCAATTCGTTGGAACATATTGGTTATCGGACTACGGTTCACTATCCAGTTAACTATGCTTATCTAGTGGAGAGAATGGGAAAAAGGGTCTGCTACACTGGTGATACTGGACCTTGTAGAGACCTAGTGGATTTGGCCAAAAATTGTGATTTACTTATTCACGAGGCGGCATTTCCGGATGAACTTTCAGATTTGGCCCACATGTTGAATCATAGTACACCCAGCGATGCGGGACTAGTGGCGTCAATGGCTAATGCTAAAATTTTGGCTCTTTTCCACTGGCCAAGCATTTTCGAAGGCGAGGAATCCATTCTTATAAATCAGGCTAGAAAAACTTTCGGCGGAGAAATCGTTTTAGCTAAGGATTTTGACATTTTAGAAGTATAATCAGAGTTTGTAGTATTATTTATTGAATACTAATGAAAATTGTTTGATAGTTTTTAAAATTATATGAACTCGCAAAATATTTAAGGTATTTTTGTGATAAATTAATTAGCAAGTGAGTATTTTATTATGAAACTACAAATATTTTTTTAGAAAAATTTAGGGTTTTATGTTTACAGTTTATTGATTAGCAAGTTATGAATAAGGTGACGGCTGTGAAGGTCAAAAATGTCGATAGAAAAATCTTGAAACTGCTCCAGGAAGATTCCCGGAGACCTTTTAGAAAAATTGCCACGGATCTTAAAATTTCCGAGCCAACCTTATATAACCGGGTCAAAAAACTTCAGGAAGAAATGGTTATCGAAGGTTTTACAACCATCATAAATCCTGACGCCGTTGGCTTCCCATATTTAGCTTTTATAATGTTAACTGTGGATCCAACAAAGGAGGAGGAAATTATCAATAAATTATCAAATTTTCCAGAAATTCTAGAACTACACATTCTATTCGGCGAAAAAAATATTCTTCTAAAGGTTCGGAGTCCAGACATTCACGGGATAAGGAATTTTGTTACTAATAAACTGAGATCTATGGGGGGAATATCTAAAACAGAGACCTATCTTTCGATGAAGACGGAAAAAGAAACCCATATGATACCTATCTAGAAACACGCT
>DXJA01000339.1 GCA_019056875.1 Candidatus Jordarchaeum madagascarense | reverse complement strand
TTATAAATAAGTATCAGATATTATGTAATATAAGTAAAGGGATTTAGAATGATAGAAAATACAAAAAAAGAGAAATGGTCATTCATCAAGGACCCAATTTTCGGCTACATAAACATCTCATATGATGAGAAAAAAATAATTGACACCGAACCTGTCCAAAGACTACGACGTGTCAGACAATTAGCAGGAAGCGAATATGTTTATCCTGCAGGAGTACACACCAGATTTGAACACTCTCTAGGAACTATGCACCTTGCAGAGCAATTAACAAATTCTCTCGCACAAAAAACAGAAATCGACCCAGTAGAAAAAAGCATGGTGAAAATCGCGGGTCTACTTCACGACACAGGACATGGACCCTTCTCACACATATTCGAAGCCTTATTAATAAGACATTTAGAAAAAACTCATGAGGATTTCACTACATGGATAATTAAAAAATCGGAATTAAACGAAGTATTAAACAATCTAGGTTTAGATGCTAAGAAAATCGCCAGACTAGCTGTTGGAAAATTAGGAGAAAAACAGCGATTATTTTTGGATCAAATTATAGTTAGTGCAGTAGATGTTGATAAATGCGATTACTGTATAAGGGATAGTTATCACACTGGTGGAGATTTTGATTCTATTGATATTTTCCGTTTAATTTATACCATGGATATTCTAAACAAAAATCTTGCAGTAAACTTAAATTCTATATCAACCCTAGAAACCTTTCTAATTGCCCGTTTAGAGCTTTTCAAAACCATTTATTTCCACAAAGCATCGCGTGCAGCTCAAATCATGCTAGAAACAGCTATGGAGAAGGCGAATGAAGAACTAGGTTTTATTAACTTCGATTCAGTTGACGATTATTTAAAATTCGACGATTATACCATGTGGTCTATGCTGGATCAATGTAGGGCTTCAAATGAGATAATTAATTGCTTAAAAAAGAGAAAATTGTTAAAAGTTGCATATGAAAGAATCTCTTTTGCCAAAGATGAAGCCTTCTCAACAATTATAACTAAGGATAGAGTACGTCAACAAATAGAGGAAGAAATAGCGGAACAGGCAGGAGTTGAAAGAGAAAAAGTCTACATAGACGTACCAACATTACCATCCGTACCTTACCACCATTCAATAAGTCTAGAACCAATGGAAATCCCCATATTCCAAGTAACACGAAATAGAGAAAAAATCCCGCGCAGCCTCTCAGAGGTTTCAAACATAGTTGAAGTAATGAAAGGCTTCCTAAACATCATAAGAGTATATACAGACAAGGATAACAGGGAAACAGTAGCAAAAGCCACAGAAAAAGTCCTAGGGCTACCTTACAGTGCAAAAATCTCATACTAAAACTAAACCGATAAATAAACACCACGTTAAATAATTCAAAAAGAAGAAAAAGCAGTTCTATTACTAAAAAATTCGTCTTACTGCCATTTGGCTAAATACAAAATAACAGTAAAAAAGGTTTTTTAGTAACGATTAATAATAGAAAGAGCAGTTTGAGATACAATCTGAACCTCAACGAGCTAAAACGGTTGGAGGTAATAATATGGAAATAAAAACGGTGAAGATAGATCCACCTAAAGACGTACAAATTATTTTAGGCCAATCACACTTTATCAAAACTGTTGAGGACATCTATGAAGCTATGGTTAATTCAGTACCAAATGTAAAATTCGGCGTCGGTTTCTGTGAAAGTTCTGGAAAATGTTTAGTTAGATTCGACGGAACTGATGATGAATTAATGACCTCCGCGGCAAAAAACGCACTAAATCTGGGTTGTGGTCACAGTTTTATAATCTTTATGCGTGATGCTTATCCAATAAATGTTCTGAACGCCTTAAAACAAGTAACAGAAATCTGTAATATATACGCGGCAACAGCCAATCCCTTGGAAGTTATAGTTGCTGAGACAGAACAAGGTAGGGGGATACTTGGAGTTATTGACGGCTTTAAATCAAAAGGGATTGAATATGAAGAGGACATAAAATGGAGAAAAGAACTGCTCAGAAAAATAGGCTACAAAAGATGAGCACCTAATATTTTTTTCTTTCATTCTTCATACCAAAATCTAAGTTCTTTCAACCCCAAAACAATAAGAACGAAAAAGAAACCAAACACTATAAAAGAATAAAAATTAACAAATCTAAGTAATATTACCCTCGCAACAATCAAATCCAATCCAAATTTCAAGTAGAAACATCACTAGTCAGAATAATATTGGGTACAGTGGATGGATGAAAAGCAATAACCATGAATAAACAAGAAATAAAAGAAAAAGAGGTAGCGTTAAAAAAGTAGGATACCTCTAAGAATAACATGTTCACAAGAATAGTTACCAAAAAAGGCGCCAAAAATTTTCCAAAAAGTACAGATCCAAAAACAAAAATAAGATATAAATACAATATTCAAAGATATCATTTTTAGATATCAAAAAAAGATTGCATATTTCGAAGAGAAGAATAAATCGAAGGGAAAAAATCTACCAATATTAGGTGGCGCCGGGTATGAGATTTGAACTCATGCGGCGGAATTGCGGCTGAACTAGTGTCCGCCAGTAGGTTTCGCGTTCTGACCCACTTTCATAGCCCTACTTTGATCTCGAGCTTCTGCAACATCTCGCAATCGAGATTGCTTCTACCGCCGTACCATTTCCATTTCCATACAAAGTAGTGTGGAGAAACTTGGCTAACCCGGCTAAATTTTGATTTTAATAATATTTTCAAGACTTGGTCTAAGGGTTAATCATATATTAAGTTGTTGGGCTTTTCAAAATATAAAACAAAACATTAGATAATTTTG
>DXJA01000338.1 GCA_019056875.1 Candidatus Jordarchaeum madagascarense | reverse complement strand
TGGTTCGTCCAAGTAGCAAACTGACGAAGTAACGTATGGTCTTAATCTAATTGCATTGGAGTTGGTCTAAGAAGTATATATAAAAAGAATACCGAGAAGTAGACTGAGCATTTTGAGAGTAAATGGAAAAATTTATAGATTAGCATATGGAAAAGCCTTATCCTTCCCAAAAAAATAAAATTAAATGATTAGTTACGAAGATTTTGAGATAATAAGCAAAAATTAAATGGTTAGGGAAATAAAATGGTGAGAATCGGAATAGTTGACAAGAACCGGTGTAAACCAAAGGATTGCCAAAAAGAATGCCGTAGATTCTGTCCACCAGTAAGAATGGGACAGGAAGTAATCACCTTCGACTCGGAAACGGGACAGGCAATAATATCCGAACAGTTATGTGAAGGGACCGGAATATGTGTCAAGAAGTGCCCGTTTAAAGCAATAAAGATTATTAATCTTCCCGCAGAACTAGAGGAAAACTCAACTCATAGGTATGGTCCAAACGCCTTCAAACTCTATCGTCTACCAATACCCAAGCCGGAAAAAGTTACCGGATTAATAGGTCCAAATGGTGTTGGCAAAACCACGGCGATAAGAATACTGGCGGGCGAAATCAAACCAAATCTGGGTAACTATGAAAATCCACCAGATTGGGATAGTATAATCAAATATTACCGCGGTAGCGAGTTACAACCTTACTTCGAAAAAATGTCTAGCGGACAACTAAAAGTCGTTCATAAACCTCAGAATATCACTCGTCTCCCGGAGGTGGTAAAAGGGGTAGTGGGGGCGCTTTTAGAAAGAGTGGACGAAAGAGGCGTAATGAAAAAAATAACAGAAGAATTAGAACTAAAGAAACTGTGGGAACGTGAACTAAATGTTCTAAGCGGTGGGGAGCTCCAAAGAGTCGCCATAGCAGCAACCGTTGCCAGGGATGCCAATGTCTATCTCTTCGATGAGCCCTCAAGCTACGAGGACATCTACCAACGCCTAAACATAGCAAGAGTGATAAGAAGACTTGCAGATGAAGAAAAAACCGTAATATGCATAGAACATGATCTAGCCCTTGTAGACTATTTGAGCGACTCGGTTTGTATGTTCTATGGAACCCCGGGGGCCTATGGTGTGGTGTCGCACCCGCATGGTGTCCGAGAGGGAATCAATATTTACTTGGATGGATTTCTCCCAGACGAAAATCTGCGCTTTCGCATGGAACCCATTAGATTTCACACCAGTCCCACACCATCTGGAGGATGGGAAAGCCAAGAGATTCTTCTTTCATTCGGACAAATGAAAAAAAGCTACGACGGGTTCTCATTAAAGGTAGAGGGGGGAAAAATACACCGAGGGGAGGTTATTGGAATAATTGGACCCAATGGGATCGGTAAAACAACTTTTGTCAAATTACTCGCTGGAGAGATTCAGTCCGACGAAGGAGAACCTCCTGAAGAAGATATTAAAGTTAGCTACAAACCCCAATACTTAAAAGCCAATTACGAAGGCACAGTACAAATGTTGCTCAGAGAGACTGGGGGAAAAAGAGCAAGTAGTAGTGCATTTAAATCCGATGTACTCAAACCCTTGGAACTGGAAAATTTGCTCGATAGATCAGTTAAAGAACTAAGTGGTGGGGAACTCCAGAGTGTAGCCATAGCGGCTTGTCTTTCCCGAGAAGCGGACATTTATCTTCTAGACGAACCCAGCGCTTTTCTATCATCAGAACAGAGACTGATAATGGCCAGAACAGTCAGACGTGTAATAGAAAACTGGCAGGTCGCCGCTTTTATTGTGGAACACGACATAATCGGCGTAGACAGCCTCTCAGATAGCCTAATGGTTTTTAGCGGGATACCCGGTGTAAAGGGTGAAGCCGCAATACCAACCGATCTCAGAACCGGTATGAACCAGTTCCTGAAAATTTTAAATATAACCTTTCGCAGAGATCCAGAAAACGGCAGGCCAAGAATAAACAAAGAGGATTCAAGACTAGATAGACTACAAAAGGATCAGGGTGAATACTATTACATCCCACTAGGTAAAGAATAGACTTTTTAAAGAATTTATTACAGCTACTTTTTTCTATTTCTCATTCTTATTTTCTTGGGGCTCGAGCTTAATTACTTTCTTCTTAGCGAAAACTACCTTATATAACTCCTTGGCTTCAAATAAGACCTTCTGCCCCTCTCTATTCTGATTTAAATAGCCCACTTTCGATAACTTATTAAGGTATCTTGAAATATTTCCTTGATCAATATCTAGAGATTCAGCCAATTGACTGGCAAAAACCGGTCCTCCATCAAATTTTTCGCAGATTTTTAAGAAAATATCTAGCTCCCTAGTAGTCAGCTCCTCCCTCAATCTCTTAAGAATGCTAGTACTAAGCTTTCCTCTAGCCAGACGAATTCCCGTATCAAGATCTTTAAGCTCAATTCTCTGACTAGTGGTCCTCTTTAGAGCCGCTTCTAGCGTACTTCGCAGAATAACTAGTAAGTAACGAGGATTATTGTAAGCCACCTCATTAGCCTTCTCAACAACCTCCCTTGTAAAAGGAAAAAGATAATCCGGCGGATTACCTTCTCTATAAATTTTTAATCTCTTACCCACCAGATCAACGGCCGTATCATTATCTAAATCCTCAAACTCTATCTCTGCCATGATCCTAGAGATAACCGCTGGATGAACCTCTTTAACCATCTGCCACGACTTCGGACTACTACAAATAACAGTCATGTGTTTCTTCAGACCATGGACCCTTGAGAGATATTCTCTAGTAAGTGTGAAAGCTTCTCTAATTTCTTTCTCATTCCCCGCGGACACCAATTCCTCAAACTCGTCTATAATAAAACATGTGGAATAATTGTTCCTGCTCAAAACCAAAAAAACGTTAGCTAAATCTTTACCCGCCTTGTGAGAATTCAACTCCAAATTTTTTATAGTCAAATTTTTATAATAATCTCGAATTTCAAAAATAAAGTCCTTATCCTCGACGGGAAGCTCAAGAGAGAGGGCTTCTGGACAGACTGATTCGAAAAGAGCTCTAGCATATCTGGAAGGATCTCCGCTTGGAACTTTGCACAAAAAAACTATGCCTTCATGTTTCTTAAACGTATCAGCTATGGCTACCGCCCTAACGCTTTTCCCTGTCCCGTAATCACCCACCAAGCTGAGGGTTGCCCCCCCTCCGCTGAGAACAATATCTATGTTTGTAGCTATTGATTCGTCTTCGGCTGTGAAAACTAGGGTTTCTAATATTTCCTCTTCAGTCATAGCTTCCGCAGAAGTTTTTACAAAAGGGTTTCCTTTTAGGTGGAATTGTTTGTATTTGTCCTTCTTAAGGAGTATGTCATAGCTCATAAGGTCTTTCCCCAAGATTTCTATTTTAATGTAATATTGGAAATCCTTATTAATGTAACTAGTGTATATTTATGCGATGTATGTAAATATTGTAAAAGTATGTAAATGCCTTTGTGAAAACTCTACATAACTCACATACAACTAAAGCAAACGGGAAGGCGACAAGAAAAATGGATAAAGTAACATTAAAAACAATCCTTGAACAGCTAAAAGATGTCTACGACAATCTCGCTGAGAAAAAAGAAGAAGACGTTAGGAAATACCGATACACACTAGCCCACACCATAGCAAACATGAGAATCGACGAGATAACTGCATAAAAACTTCCATTAAGAAAACTAAGCCACTCATAAAATAATAACCTAAAAAAAGTTTAGAAAATTTCTAAATATAACATCCGTCTTCCCTTTATTCAATTTCATAAATATAACTATATTACAGAGATTATAAAAAATGAACGAAAAAATTAAGATAAAGAATTTAAAAACAAAAAATCAAAAAAGATATACCCCCACCAAAATAAACCAAAATAAAACTTCCAGAACGTAAATAAAAAACTTTACATATACAAATGGACCGAAACCTAAATCAACATCCAAATAAAATCACTCTAAAAAATAATTAATTGAAATACCAAAAAAGAAAAAGAAAAGAGGGGGCCCAAATTAATCTTCTTTAACGAACCTATCAGACAATTTTTTCAGGACACCGGGAAGTGTATTCTACTGCGTGAGGTAAACCTCAATTATATTCAAATAAAATTTTATATATGAGTACAATAAAGCTCGCGCATGTGTATTCCATTTCCTCGGGTCCTAATCTGTGAGGCATGAAAGGTCCGTGTCTACGCATGAATTCCGCTACTTCATTTGCCTTTTGTCTTGCCAAGTCGTATGCTGGGTCATCGAATAGGTCTATTGGTCCAATTAGGTGTCCGTCGGTAATATTGAATCCCAATGCAATAATTCTTGGCGGGCCATCGAATCTAGTGCAAACGGCATTTTTAACGCCTACAGGCATCAGAGGTCCTGTGTGACTTCCCCTCATCCAGCCTGCCACCAAGTGAGGAAATGCAAATGGTTCCAAGACTTCTCCGGTGGCTGGTAGCCCATGTTGGGAGCGTACTAGGGCGCAAGGATCATCTTTTCCTACATATTTTCCAGCTATTAAACTGAGTCGTGATGTGGAAACTGCTGCACATGGTAGTCCGTCGTTTCTCCACACTTTTCTGATTACATATCTTCCCGTGGTTCCAATTAATGCTAGGAGATCGTACATTTCTTCTGGGCATTTTAGGTGTACCCCTTTATTTTCCATTACATCAAAAGTGTCAAATGTGAATCCTTGATTTAGTGAGGGATCGATGATTAACCCTGCTGTATTAAAGGGATCCGCAAAAATTTTGAATATGGGATAGTTAAAGGCTCCGGGCTCGGTTTTGTCTGCCATAAAAGCTACTATCGGGTCGCTTCCTCGTTCCTCAAATTCAATTTCTGCAACTCCTGGCCCCATTCCTTTAACATTTCCACTGAAAGTATCTTTGAGCAAATCTTGCCCTGCTCCGTATAACTTTAGTTTTCTCGAAATTTCGGTGGCTTTAAGGAATGTGTCCCAGGCTAGTTTGTGCACCTTTTCATTGTCTTCGCCATTTCTGTGAGTCATTATTAGTTCCAAGTCGTCGCCTGCGTGAGTTACGTGATAATCTATTATTATTCCATCTTTCTTTCCTTTCTCTAAAGAGTTATTGGCTGCTTCAATGCAGTCTGGATGTACCGTTGTGTGACCTGCTATAGATCCTATATCCGCTTTTATTAAGGAGACCGTTATTTTTACCATTTTATTCC
>DXJA01000337.1 GCA_019056875.1 Candidatus Jordarchaeum madagascarense | reverse complement strand
AGGTTAATAAAGGTGATCATAAAAATATGTAATTCGATTCGAGAAATTTCCTGAAAATCGGAGCTACGGGGTATCAATGGAAAAGTGAGGGGATCATAACTGGCGCCAGTAACATGCAGCGGAGAGAATAGTTTCTCAACGGTTCTACGAGAGCGCCGAGGAGGGGCGTAATGAAAAAATACCCAAAAAATAACGTGAGTAAAGTAAAATTGAGCCTAAAAACCAGTTTTTATAAATACAAACGACCACTAATAGCAGTGATAACCATTTCAATTTTCATCGGATCAATTTACACACCAATATTCTTCTTTTCTCAATCATATAATAGTTATCTTCAAACAACTCTAACTAGTATTTATCAACAAACTAGTAATTTGAATGTCAGAGATTATCCTTCGGGTTGGCAAACGGGAAGCGGGATGGTAACAGTAATAGAGAAAGTAGGGTCAAACTATTATTCGTATGAGGAGCCATGGGAATACCGATATATTGGCGGCCACATCGAAACTCGGGTTAACCATACCTGCGAACACTCAGCAGAGTATCTGCTGTTTCCAACCAGAGCCCCCACAGCGGAAGACCTGCTCTGGGATTTTGAGAGCGTAAACCAATGGAACCCTTACTCAATACCAAGACTCAAGTAAAAGAGACTATTTCTGGATAGATGTAGATAACCCGGCAAACAGAGTAACTGTGGTTTATGAGGTTCAACAACTCTGGGACTATGGTGGGGGATTCGAATTTAACACCATGAACGACGATTTCTACCAGTACATGTCGGGAGCCGGAACCCTCACCAGGGACGGCGACGTTATGAGGTTTGAACCGAAAGAGAACAGTTACAACGATACTGCGGATAGACAATTATGGGAACGCCAAAAAGATATAGGGACGGGGGATAGACCGGACGGCCCATATTACGGTTTCGACCTCGACTTTAACTATGAAGGTTATAACGAAACTATCCAATCAATTGACTCAAATTACTGGGACCAAATGAAGAATTCAAAGTATAATGAACACGTGCTTCACACCAAAACAGCGTTGAGCTTCGAAACGGTCATAGGTAGTGAAAACTTTGCCCACGCGGAACTTGACAGCATAATCTACATGGTTCAAGGCTGGGCCAAAGCTACTTTGAACTATAAGAACGAGTTGTTTGATTGGTTTGTGAGAAACAGCAACGGAGAATGGGAAAAAATAGCGGATCTTCCCATGGTCTGGGAGGGTAGCCAGTACGATTCTTGGATAACCTCTGATGTTGATAATTACCTGTATAATGGTTACGCGGAAGTAGGGTTGAGGTCGTGGTGTGACAATAAAGTTCTTAGACGGTCTCAACTCGACATGGCAACGGATTACCTGGGTATAATTTTCATATGGCATAATAATGAGTCGCTGGTAGGGATGGATGGTCTTAATTTTAACCCCTTTGATAACGAGTACGTAATTGTTAAATATCGAACGAGTCACGCTGAGGATTGGAACATTACAATCCTGAGGAGCGGAGGAAACCTGGAGGTGACTCTTCCGGGTTCAACGAGCTGGAACACCATAAACACGAGCATTGAAGGCGGGGGAAACATTAACGGGTTCGAGGTTCTAGTTGACCAAGACGACCCAATGTGGAACAATGGCCACTGGATAGAGTTCGACTACATTTTCACGGGACACATAATGGAAGTGAACAGCCTTGATGAGAACGGCGACCCCTACCTCCAAGTATGGGGAAATGAAAACACCGAACAGTTAGGAACACCCGATTATCCATTATACGTTTCGGGAACAATTAGAGAAATAGACGGGTACAACAATTCGATTTCGGATTTAAATTGCCCACTCGAACTCTGGCAAAACAGTGTCATTAAAAACAAACAGATGGAGTACTGGGATTCCGAAACCGCTATTCAGAATTGGACTTGTAGTAACATTAGTAGAAGCACAGATTCTGATAGTGGAACTTATGCTTGTCAATTATCATCATACAATACTGATATTTATCAAGAATACATAGCCGCAAGTTATGATGATGACTATGCATCCCCAACAATGCACTATCCTACTGACCAAACTGTGATGTGGGGTAAATTTTCAGTAGCACTACGTGGATTCCTTAGATGGTCTCTTGATATTCCTTATGGAGCAACTATTCTTAGTGCTGTGATAAACGTTACTTGTTCAGCTTGTACAGGTACATTTACTTCAAATATATCTCTATTCAACTTTGATGATTGTCCTAGCTTTACAACAAATCCATTTAGTTGGTCAGTAACAAGCGACCATGTTAGTTGGTACATAGATGAGTGGACAAATAATTATGTCTATACTTCTCCAGATATTAGCACTATCGTACAAGCATTTATAAATAGAGCAGGATATTCATCAGGAAATCATATTGGTCTTAGACTTGATGAAGGAGATGCTGGAACAACTGAACGTGCAGCGATTTGGTCATTTAATCAAGAAGCTGGGCATCCAGAGTATATTCCTATTTTAATAATCACTTATCAAGTTGGAACTAAGGGATATATTTCTCAAAACCTAACAGAAGATGTTCCAGTTTCAAGTATTGGTGCATTTTCATTCAGATATAAGCATGCAACATCAACACTTCCTAACAACAATGGTATCAAAGCAACAATAACCTACACAGACGCAAGTACATCTAATACTGGTTGGCTAACTCCAACTAACAATTGGCAAACAGAAAATCTACTTGACCACTTAACTGCTGGTAAAAATGTTGATTCTATTAAAATTGAGCAACAATACGACTGTGTTAACTACAAGCCTGTCCTAGTGGACAATGTTATTCTCGACGCTATGGTGTACTCCACAAACGTGAGTGGTGAATTCAACCACTCAATAACCAGCTACCAACTACATGAAGGGAATTACACGGTTAAAGTAAAACCCCACTGGGAACACCCCACCTATTACGATGTTGAACTACCCTTTTCAGTCTACCCCCTCACATTCACCCTAGACGATGAAGACCCAATCGTTGAAATAACATCGCCACCCGACGACAGTACTCCCGTTAGTGCCGGTGTTGTCTGGGTTAACGGAACCTTTGACGGAACCGGAAACCAAGTAACACTCATAACCATCAACGACAGCCGCTTCACCCTCGTGGAACCCCCAGGACACCCATACGGTTATACTGGAACCTTCAGCTTCAAGGCCTCAGACATACTAATGAGCGAGTTCGACGTAAATGTCACAGTTAAAGACAGGGCGGGTAACACGGAATCAGCGACAAGGCACGTAGTGGTGATAGACACAGAAGACCCTATCATTATAACTTATGTGCCCCTATTCGCCGAATCCGAGTACACTGCTTATATTTTTGCGGAAAGCACGGTTAGAAATGGTGATACTAGTGTCTGGGTTAACGGATCCTATTTGGGCACGGGAAGCCAAATAATAAGTATTACCATTAATGATACAAGGTTCGAGCGCGTGATTCCTCCACAAAATGACCCTGGACCATATGGTGTTACGGGTGACTACGCCTTCAAGAGTACACCATTAGAACCAGGATACTACTACGTCAATATCACAATTATGGATGAAAGTGGACTACAAACGTCTAATGTTGTACCTGTCATTATTGAAGTTCTACCAGATGATTCATACACACTTTTACTTGAATTTTTCTTAGCACAAATTAGCATGGATTATTGGCATGACAAATCGCTTGGTGATATGCAGTTGTGTCTTGCGTTCTTTTCAATCGCGGGCTTTATCCCTCTTGTCGGTCCATTTATTGTCGCTGGTATCTTGGCCGTTACAGTAATTTTAGAAGATATGAAATCATACAATAAATATAATCCTCAACCATTTAAACCTTGGGATGATATAACTCACCCGTTTCACTACTAGAAAAGTAGGCTTATGGCTCTTTTGATGTTTCGAATATTATTTAGGCTATGTGGAATCAATGGAGAGTGAAGAGGCTTGAAAAAGTTTATCGTATCTCTAATTATCATTTCTTTGCTCTGCTTGGGTTTAGCTCCTATTCTAACGAGTTCGCCCTCCGCTGCAACCTCTATACCAGTGAGTAAGATTACACTCGTGCCATTTATACACGTAAGAAACTCAACAGTAACAACAATAGAAGAGGGGATAGGCTATGTTGACAGCGTGGTTAACATCACCAACGGTGTACTCGCCGGATCCTATACGAACTTTACCGAAATCCAAGACACTACCTACACAAACCATACGCTAAAGCATATAAGTGTCTATGGGAACTCTCAAATAGTAATCAATAACACTAACTGGCAACTAATCACACTGTTTGTCTATGACTCTTCCCAAGTAACCCTTATAAACTCAACAATAGCCTATGTGATTACTACAGGCTCAGCCAAGTTAACTCTTAGAAATAACTCAAAAGCAGTAATAATCCAAACTTTCGGTAACTCGGAAGTGAGTATTTTTAACTCAAAAGTATACTATTTGTCAGTTTACGAAAACTCAACTGGTTACGCATCAGATTCCCTAATCTCTTATGTCTATTTAACACAGAACAGCTACCTGAACGCTAGCAACTCAGGCATAAACCTCTTTATTGCCTACGATTTCTCAAACGGATTTATTACCAACAACAGCACAATAATGATTCTCCGTTGTATAGATGCTGCAGATATTTCGGTTGAAAACTCAACAATTCACGAGGGAGTGACTTACGGTCTAGTTTGCAACGAGGGGAGTCTAACCCTTAATGGCACTAACGCAGACGGTTTAGAGAACTGCAGAAATACTACAACTCTAATAGAAAGCACCTATCCAACTCCCTATCTTGTCAGTATTAGCGCTATAGGCAACTCCATAGTGAACATACTCAACAACAACACTATAGTGGAGGTATACGCCCGTGACAACTCATCTGTCAACTTGGAGAACGATACAGGAATAATGAACATTATATGTACTGATTACTCTAACACAATTTTTAAAAATAGCCAAAACTTTAACGAATTTATTGCACTTTTCTGTGGAAAATACTCCAGCATTACTCTACAGAACATTACTAGCAATGTCAGTAGTTACCGTCTTTATGAACAGTCGTCAGCAATGATTAAGAATTGTTCTACTATGGAAGATATCATCTTGGACCTATTTGATCAATCCACAGCAACCGTTGAAAATCTAATTCTTAATAATTCCTCTAATTGTACTGTGCGCAGCTGGGACTTGTCAGTTGTAGACATTGTAAACGTGACCACAACCGGTTCCGCGGAAAGTTACTTCTACAGTTATGACCTCTCAGTTATGACCATAAACGCCTCCATCACCACGAACGTCGGTTATGCTGTGAAAAGTAACGGTACCATGTTAATTACCGAAGGGATGCTTGAAGGTTCATATATTAATACAACCAAATGGTATGACTCAACTCCAGAAAACGTTATCCTGAACTCTATAGCGGTTATTGGTGATGACACCGCTACAATAACGGATTCTTCTATTTCAGCCTCCGTGTTCATTCGCAACACAGGGCAATTAAACGTCTACAATAGTACTTTCATCAACGAGAGCTCATTTAACCCCGGTTACGTTATTATGCAAAACTCGTCCACAATTAACAGTGTGAACACCACGTTTCAGGTTATTCATATGTTTGACTCAAGCATTGCAAACCTATCTAATATAACGGTTTCATATGTTCTTGTCTACAGTTCCGCAACGATGATTTGCAACGGATCAAATACGGCTACATCAAATCTCGACTCGGTTAAAGCCATCGCCCATTGTCCAGATTACGCGAACATCACCATTAACAACTGCACGATCACAACGATAACAAGTATCACCGACCCGATGGTAAATATAACTTCACCAAGAGTTGAGCCGCCCCCCAGCGTAAGTTACTACCTCCCACTCTCGTTATATACCTTATACTCATCATCTCCAAATCAGACCTATATCAACATTCTTTCACTGGTGGGAGTATTAATCTTCACTACACTAGCATTGGCTGTATTGTTTAAATGGAAACGCAGAGCTTAACATCATTCCCTCTTTTTTTATTTTTTAGTTCATATTTAGGGATTAGGAAGTTTAGTGGATCTTTATTTTTCAAATTCTATTATAATACCCCTTGTCCTTTCAACTAGTATTTCCTCTTTTATTCTGACCATGGTTATTGCTTCTTTGGGGTATTGGCCTGTACACACGCCGCATCGGATGTATAGTTCCTCTGTTATTTTTATTAAATCATCTGATGAATCGGAATTGTGGGAGTAGTGGTTGTATATTGCTCCTATTGGCATGTCTTGATGCGGAATTTATATCTTGTTCATGAATTGGTGTTAATTTGGAATAGAAAGTTTAATTTGAACAGAGTTCTTGGTTGGTTAGTTGCGTTAGTACTGAAAGAAAACAAGTATTTAACCAATATACAACTCATTTTCTCAACTCATTTTCTCAATATTTCTAGGGTTAGTACACAGTTAAACATAAGTTAATCAAGCCTAACCATTAATCGAAGGTGTAATTGAAATTTTTTCTCTTTCATAATTAGACTAAATTCGATATTTTAATAAATTTCTTAGTTGTTTGCCACTTTCATAACTGTAAATAAAATTTCAATAATTTTTCATAATAAGGTTAAAATATGTAAAACTCTTATCTAGTATGTTATTGCTAGAGAATGGAGGTTTTAAAATGTCTCCTGGTCTGGGAGGAAAAAATAAAGCCATTTTGATTTCAATCGGGTGGTTTTTCGTAGCTATTTACTTCATGCTCACTGTCGGCGGATACAATGTTGGCATGTTTAATTTCTTGTTTAATTTTAGTTTAATCTCGAATTTAATGTTTTATTTAACATTGAGTGTGGGATGGGAACGCCTGTCTCTTTTCACTATTTTCTTCTTTAAGGATGTCGCCACTGTCCTGAGGATTGATTTTAGTGTGTATTTTTTAATGATAGGAGTCTCAATAGGCATACTTGCCGGAATCTACATAGCTTTAAAGACACAAAGCAAAAAAGAAGACCAAAAAAGCAAATAAAAAATGTTCTAATAAAAGCATATCACCATAAGGAGAAGACCGCTTCATTCACCTTGTAGTCTACGTCACAGTTCTAAAACCCGTTTTGGTTTAAAATCGCTTTTAATTTTAAATTGAATCCAGTTTTATCGATGAGAAAATTAAAATGGGCAAAAAGTGGAGAATGTAACGAATGGGTGGGTTTTGAATAATGTGTCCTAGTTTGAACGTAAAATCAAGAAGTATTCATGGTATTGCAATTGTTATGATTTTTGTTGGTTTAGGTAATGGTCTGTATGCATTATATATAATTGATGGCGGATTCATTTTTTCAAATTTTGGTTTGTTCTTTAGATTTATGCTTTATCTAATTCCGGACTTTGGGTGGGAATTTTCATACGTGCAAATTTATTGGTTCTCGAGTTGGATTAACGCAACAAAAGTTTTTAATATCGTGGTACTTGTTCATTTTTTATTGCTTGGATTAGGGATGGGTTTAATTATTGGAAACTATCTTACTCTAAAATTACAAAAATTAACTGATTCAAGTTCGAGATTGAGGATTCTCATTGGAACCGTAGGCGGTTTAGCGGTTGCAAGTGTGTTACTTTTTCTGTATGATGTTTATGTACTTAACGATGCATGTAATTTGCTTATTACTAATGGTCCATTATTTCATCTAACTAGGAATTGGATGTTTGGGGTTTGGTTTTTGAATTTTAGTAATATTCCCCAAATTAGTTCTATCCTTTTGATTTTTATAACCATACTGCTTGGATCATCAACGGGTTTAATTATTGGAACCTATTACCTCAAAATCACAAAAAAAAGAATGACGACATAAACCATTGAATAAAAATAATGATTCTGGTAGTTGGCTTTATCTCTCTGTTTTTGGAGGCTTTGTCTCCTTTACTGTGAAGTTTCTGTATTTTCCTTTTCTTTTATCGATTTCATCCTTGAGCTTAAGGTACTTTACTCCGGTTTCGGAGAGGTTTTCGATGTGCTCCATTATTTCTTCCTGTATCTCTTCCTCCTTCTTCAACTCTGTTTTCCCGAATTCCAATATGAGTTTGCCTTTCTCTATTTTTGGGGATGCTTTAGTATGGCAGAGACCGCACTCCAGGACTCCGTCCTTTAAGACTAGGAAGTTTTGATGACAAATTGGACACGCACCAGAACCTGCTATGTACTTGGTTTTGGCTTCGTCGTCTTGGAGGGCTTCCACTAGCTCTCTTCCTATCTGATTCGCCTTTTTCATGGCGTCCTCGTGTAGCAGAATCTCTCCCGGACCGTGGGAGTACACAAGCATTTGGTCCACTATGGGAATTCCGAGAAAAGTGAAGAAACTGGCGAGTCCGGGCATGATGGTTCCTTCAGCCCCCGGTGCTCCTCCTACCGCGATTATTGCTCCCACCTTATTTGTAAGCTTTTCGGGTTTTGTTGAAATCTGTAGGAATCGGTCTTTTATCATTTTAATCATGCCTACTAGGCCGAAGATATAGATTGGCGATCCGAGGATTATTCCATCAGCCTCAAAGAGTTTTGAGAAGAAAAAATTGGCATCATCCTCTATTTTACAATCCGCATTTTTAAAAACGCAGGCCATACAGCCCTTACACGGTTTAATGTCTAGGTCTGTGAGCCGGAGCATTTCCACGTCTGCACCCATCTCATTTGCGCTCATCAATGCTTCCCTAACGAGTACATCGGTGTTTCCGAACTTACGGTAACTACCAACCAACCCCAATATTTTCAACTAATCACCATCCATTAATCTTGATTTTATTCCATGATGTAAAACGATTAGTAAATTGTTTTGAAATGGTTCTCCATTTGATTAACGTTTATAACCTTTTTGAGTTTGGATCTAATTTGTTCTTTTTTGTGCGAACGCCTATTTGGTTTCTCTTAGTTTCTGAGCTATCATGTCAAGTTTTTGCGGTGAAACTCCCGCGTTGAAAAAGATGTTCATGCGATTCAGCATGAACCCGGTGAGTATAACATCGTTTTGCCAGGCGGGACTGACAATGATGTGGGCGTGGGGGACACCCATTCCTCGACTGAAGAGCGAAACGAACTCTGGTTTATAAGCTTTATTAATCATTAATGCCACTTCTTTGACGGCTTTAAAGAGGCTGGCATTTTCTTCATCGCTTAATTCGTAGAACTGTTTAACGTGTGTTTTAGGGATGACCAACACTTGGCACTCGTGCATACGGGGGTTTATGTCCAGAATGGCTATGTTGTTGTCGTCTTCGTAAACCTTTTTTGACTCCACTTCTCCTTTAAACATTTTACAGAATAAACACTCGGTCATGTCCCTATAATTATTCTTACACTTTAAAATAAATTTCTT
>DXJA01000336.1 GCA_019056875.1 Candidatus Jordarchaeum madagascarense | reverse complement strand
TATTTATTATTTAGCACGATGAAGCCTAATTCTAATAACAGAGGCGTTAAAAAAATCATGAACAATGATAAAACGTCATTAGAAAAAAATCACCAACACGGCAAAACCAGTAAAAACGGCAAAAACGGCAAAGATAGCAAACAACAATTAAAAGTGCTAGGGCCCGTCCAAGATCTGGAGGAGTATGTTCCTTCTGATTGGTGGCGGCGTATTTTTACTTCCCTGTATCTCAAAACAGATGGGGATGTAGTGGACGATCAAAAAATTACACGTCAAGAAGTGGACTTGTTCTCTTCAATTCTAAAATTACAAACAGATGATAGAATTCTGGATTGTTGCTGTGGACAGGGGCGTCATTCTCTAGAATTAGCAAGGAGAGGATTCAAATACGTTGAAGGACTGGACCGCTCCCATTATTTAATACAGAAGGCTAAAGATCAGGCTAAAAAAGAGGCACTAAACGTTCATTTCAGAGAAGGCGACGCTCGAAAACTCCCATATCCCCCCGACACCTTTGACGTGGTCATGATTCTAGGAAACAGTTTTGGCTACTTTGAAACCGTTCACGACGACCTGAGAGTACTAAGAGAAGTCTTCAGAGTTCTCAAACCCTGGGGCCGATTACTCGTTGATGTTACCGATGGAGAATACATGAAGAAAAACTTCCAGCCTCGATCATGGGAGTGGATAGATAAAAAACATTTCGTCAACAGGGAACGCTCTCTATCCGCCGACGGGCAGCGTCTCATATCCCGAGAAATTATTACAAATACCGAAAAGGGAACAATAGCAGACCAATTCTACGCCGAGAGACTATACACGAAAGAAAGCCTAAATAACGTTTTCCAACAGGCGGGCTTAAGTGACATCACAATTCACGGTGAGATTTCTTCAGATTCCAAGCGTAAACAGGATCTCGGCATGATGGAAAGAAGAATCATAATGACCGGCGTGGTCAAAAAGGAATGGACTCCCATTAAGAGAAAACCGAAAGAAGAATTGAGAACCGTTGTAGTGATTACTGGAGACCCCACAAAACCTGACCACCTAAAACCGGGAGCAGTGTTTGATGAGGATGATATTTACACCATTGACCAAATGAAGGACGCCCTGAGGGAACTAAAGGGCTACAATTTCATATACCTGCACCACCATGACACCCTTATTCAGGACTTGATGAAACTCAAGCCCAAGATAGATTATGTCTTTAACCTATGCGATGAAGGGTTCGGCAACGATCCAAGAAAAGAGCTGCACGTTCCCGCTTTACTGGAGAAGCTTAACATACCCTACACGGGTTCCGGTCCCCAGTGTCTTGCCCACTGCTACGATAAATCCCTTGTGCGTGGAGTAGCGAATGAGATGGGAATTCCCGTTCCAGAAGCGGTCTTAATTAAACCAGAAGACAAAATCGTTGATTTATACTTCAGTTTTCCAGCACTGGTTAAACCTAACTTCGGCGACTCAAGCTTCGGAATTACCCAGAGATGCGTGGTAAACAGTTCAGAAGAACTCCTAAATGCGGTATCAGAGATACGGGAAAAATTTGGTTACAATAAACCTATCCTGGTTGAAGAATTTCTTCCCGGAAAAGACATCAGCGTAGGCATAATTGGAAACGCCCCCGAGTCATACACTGTACTACCCATAACAGAGGAGGATTATTCATCACTGCCCAAGGGACTCCCTGCCATCTGTGGATACGAAGCTAAGTGGCTCCCTGAATCCCCCTACTGGAACATAAAATCTATTCCCGCTGAACTACCCGAAAACGCAAAAGACATGGTTATAAAGAGTTGTGTGATTCTGTTTGAACGACTTGAAGTCCGAGACTACTGCCGCTTTGACTGGAGATTCGGTGCCAAAGGTAACCCAAAGCTTCTTGAGGTAAACCCCAATCCCGGATGGTGCTGGGATGGACACCTCGCAAAAATGTCAAGAATAGCAGGGATGACGTACGCCGATATGCTAGAAGCAGTCCTAAAAGCTGCCGAACAACGACTAGGACTACAAACTCTAAATGGAAAAATAGAAGAGGGAAAAGTAGAGGAAGCAAAAGCGGAAAAGAGTAAATCTGCAACCACTAGCTAATAACTTTTTATTTCATTTTTGATTTTTTAAGTTTCTACTACTATTAATTAACCCTATTTTTGAGACATTTTTTTAGCTATCTCTGCCACTCGTCTACCAAGTGTTTTTGCGATTTTTAGGTCGTTTGCCGTGGGCGGGCGATCCGAGTTTGGTCCCGAGATAGAAGAGGCACCATATGGGCTTCCTCCTCCCAACTCCATTGCGAATAGTCTTGACTCTGTGGCGTAGGGTACGCCGACTACAATCATGCCGTGGTGGAATAGGGGTATCATCATAGTTATTAGGGTGGTTTCTTGTCCTCCGTGCGGGGTGCCGGTGCTGGTGAAGACTCCGGCCACCTTGTTTAACAGTTGTCCTCTAGCCCAGATAGCACCAGTTTTGTCAATGAAATTCTTCATCTGAGCACTCATGTTTCCATACCGGGTCGGTGAACCGAACACTATTCCGTCTGCTTCTATTAGGTCTTCATCGGTTGCTATCGGTATGTCTGCTAGCTCTTTTTTGACCTGTTTCATTCTCTCATTGGCTTCGATAACCTCTTTGGGTACGAGTTCCTCCACCTGCCTAAGAGAAACTTCTACATCTTCAACTTCTTGAGCTCCTTCAGCAACCGCCTTGGCGAGTTTAGCCGTGTTGCCGTACATACTGTAGAATACCACTAAAATCTTAGTTTTACCAGATTTCATTTTTCCACCTCCCAAAAATACTCATTTCTGATTTACACATTTAGTAAAATGGTTTTCCTATTTTTTTGGAAATAAGTAATCTTTTAAAAAGGTTTCTTATTTTTTTACCATAACTCTGCAAAAAAAGAATACTCTTAATGTGAATAAACATCTATTTTACAAAGCGCCTGTAAGAGTTAAATACAAACAATGAATAAAATTCTCAGCAACTAAACTTTATAAGCCAAAACTTATTCTAATACTACAAAAATTTTAGAGGAGGGTTACTATTATGAGTTCAGGTTCAAAATCCGACATGGAAAAAGTAAAGAAAAATATGGAGGAAAAGCTGAAACAGGTTGAAAAAGCATGCATCTGTAGAGACTGCCCGACATACGCAAGCCTCGGCGAGCCGGACGACTACATAGCTTACTGCCACCCACTCAGAGGAAAAAGCAAGAAAATAACAGAAGAGGTAGGCTGCCAGTGTCCCGATTGCCCGGTATGGACCGAGATGAAATTCACCAAAGTATACTTCTGCACTCGAGGCACGGAAAAACAACAAAAAGAGGCGAAAAACAAATAAATTCCAGACATTCAAGTATAACATTACTGTTCTGATTCTAAAACATCAATTGTTACCCGGAGGTTAGGAAGGGGTTCGCTAATTTTAAGATCTTCGAAGGGGCAGCTCACATACCGGGTTTCTTCACAAGAAAGCTCTAATACTACGAATTAACCATAAACAAGGCCCTATTCACTAAACTGTACAGCGCCTCTAAAAACCAAGAGAAAAACTAGAAATTACCAAAAATATAAGTGAGAGTGAAAATCAATGAAAAAATTTAAAAAAAATAAACAGGTACTGAATTTGTAACAACCATTTTTATGCTACAAAATTAGAGGAGGAGATTATTAAAATGAATCCAAATCCTGAATCTGATGAGGGAATCCTTGAGACACTCGAAGTCATGTGTATATGTGAAGATTGTCCAACGTATACAAATATGGGCAAAAAAGATGATTACATCACCTATTGCTACCATCTCAGGGGAAAAAGCAAGAAAATAAAAAAAGAAGTAAAATGCCTATGTCCTGATTGCCCGGTTTTGGTAGAGATGGGATACACAAAAACGTTCTACTGCACTAGGGGATCAGAAAAAGAACAAAAAGGAAAATAAAAGATTATAAAAGAGGAAGAGTTATTAAAACCTGTAGAAAAAGGAAGGATTAAGGAAAGGTTGCAACCAATCCTTCTTTTATTTATTCTCTCTGATTTGGTAATTTCCACTGCTTTTCTGCTAAGCTACAGATAAAAAGAAAAAATAGATGGTCAACTTTTGGTGCTTGGTTGTTTAGGTTGTTATTTGGCTTTTAAAACCTCTATGGTTTTGCGGCAAAAGTGGGGAAGATCCGCTGGGAAACGTGATGTAACAAGTTTTCCATCAACCACGACTGGGCTATCCTCATAGATTCCCCCAGCGTTCTTCAGGTCAGTAGCGACGGAGTACCAGCATGTGGCTTTTTTGCCTCGGATAACATCCGCCTCGATTAGCATTTGGGCACCGTGACAAATAGCTGCAATCACCTTACCCTTGTCAAAGGCAGATTTTACCAGTTTGACTAATCCCTTGTTAATTCTCATATGATCCGGGGCCCTTCCGCCGGGAATCACCAGAGCCACATAGTCATCGATATTAACCTGTTCTGGAGAAAATTCCGCTTTAAAGGGAACACCATATTTACCGTGATAGGTTTCCTCGGCTTTGGGTCCAACGATTTTCATGTCGTAGCCGGCTTCCTGAAGTCGATAGTAGGGATAAATGAACTCCGAATCTTCAAAACCGTCGTCTATCAGTATAACTATTTTTCCCAGAATGAATTCTTTCACCTTCTCCACATTTTTCTCCTCCCTTTTTTTTTATTATCCTTTCATCCGGACTTTCATTTTTATTTCGGCAAACATTTCTCTCTTAGCTTTGCATATTGGACAGACATACGGGGGATCTTCACGATAAACAACGTAGCCACACTGCTTACAGTACCACAACTTCTTCTTAATCGATGTAGGCTCCTCGGCCTCCACCGCAGCCTCCTCCTCAACCTCTTCCTCTGCGGGAACCTTTGCAGCGGCCCCGTAGGCTCTAGCCTGCTTCTCTTTGGGTCTACGTTCGGGAATCGACATCATAGGCGCCTTACCCTCGTAAACATCCTTACTAACATAGAGCGAGCAGTAACACTGACCATACTCCGCCACATCCGGATCCCGATAGTCGCAAGGACAGAGAATATCTCGGTCAAGTTCAAGATCACCAGACGCTAGTCTACAAGGGCATGAGGGATAACCATAGCGATCCCAATTCTTCTTAAGCCCCTCAATAAGTCCCTGTAGAAAATCTGGATCTGGATTTAAATAGTAGCCATAGGTCTTGGCATCGGCCTCCGCCCTCTTTCGAACCTCTTCCAATGTTATCATAGCTCTAAAGCCTCCTTTATATCTTCTACACGATAACCATTTATTACAATTTTATCATCTACTATAGTTACAGGAAAGGACATAATTCCTCCCTTTTCCCGAATATCCTGTCTGATTTTTTCCGCATCATCTTTACTAGCCAAGTCCACATCAACATACTCGTACTCAACATCATTATCTTTCAAAAGTTGCTTTGTTCTTCTACACCAAATACAGGTGCTCAACGCGTACACCCGAACCTTATGCTTATTGTTCGAACCCGAAACCTTTACCACATCCATTTTTCACAAGCCTCCTTATTCTACATGTCTCAAATTACCGAAAGACCACTTAACAACCTCCGTTGCAGCAGGGTGAATGTGCATAGCCCTAATTATGGGAGCATAAGCGCCATCCCCATAATTCATCGCGTTAACTATCTCTTGGATAAGCTCGGGGGCGAAAGGACCAATGATGTGACCGCCCAGAATTTTTCCAGTATCGTGGTGCACAATAACTTTCACAAATCCCTCCGGGTCTCCCATAGCGGAGCCCTTAGCTGTTTCCTTGTAGTAATAGTAGCCCACCAGAATCTTCTTAAACTCCTTCTTCGCATCCGCCTCCGTCAAGCCCACCGAAGCAATCTGAGGATGAGTAAACACCGCGTGAGGCGTAGCATCTAGGTGTACAGGTACCTTGTGTTCCCCGAAAGCGTTGTGCAAAACGATTTGAGCCTCATAGTTAGCCGCGTGTCTAAACATCTGCTTATCAATAGCGTCTCCAAAGGCCCAAATATTCTTCTTAGTGGTCTCAAGATAATCGTTCACCTTTATGAATCCCTTCTTATCCACCTCTACACCAGTCTTCTCGGGTTTGAGCAGATCCGAGTTAGGCTTACGCCCCACAGCCACCAACAAAGCCTCGGCTGAAAACTCCTTAATCTGTCCACTAGCAGTATCCTTAGCCGCAACAGTTTTGGCACCGTCCTTCTGCTGCTTGGCTTCAACCACCTGGTGATTGGTAAGTATCTTCATTCTTTTCTCCATCTCCGTTTTGAGTAAATCCGATACCTCCGGTTCCTCCGCTGGCACCAGCTTAGATCCTAATTCCACCACCGTAACCTCACTACCCATGCCTGCAAAGAAATGAGCGTACTCGCAGCCAATGTATCCCCCGCCAATGATAACGATGCTTTTAGGCAGTTCTTCCAGCTCCAGCACCGTCTCATTCGTCAAGTAGCTAATACCATCAATTCCCTTAATCGGGGGAATAAAGGGTCTTGCACCCGAAGCGATGAAAATCTTATCGCCCTTTATCTTCTTGTCGCCAATTTTCATGGTGTAATCCGCAACAAACTCCCCCAAGCCCTTGAACCACTCAATATTGGGATCCTCCTGCACTCCCAAAGCCATACCCTGAGTCTCCTCCGTAACCAGATGTCGCATCCGGTGCATAATCTTCTTAAAGTCAATCGACTCAATCTTTGCCTTTACGCCAATCTTCTCCGCCTCTTGAATCATAGCCACAACATCCGCCGGGTAGATGAGCATCTTAGAAGGAATGCAACCCCAGTTAAGACAAGTCCCACCCAGAGGGGGCCCCTTCTCAACCAAAGCCACTCTAAGACCATTCTCAACCGCACTCGAAGTCACAATCATACCCGAACCCGAGCCAATCACAATCACATCAAACCTTTCCAAAACATCACCTCAAAATAGACAATAAGTATCATTGTCTCTGAGACAAAATAATTTCAAGCCCTCCATCAATACCAACTAAGAACATAAAATCGTTTAAACATTAACTAAAAATTTTACTTATTATAATAGGTTATACCCCTAAATAACTATATATAAGAATTTTGATAAACGCCTACCACTAAAAATAACTTTACAAAGATTGAACTTTAACCCTGAAGAGTATAATACTTTCTATTAAAAGTTAAATGGTAACAGAGTTATAATTCTTAATGAACTAAGTAAGTAGCAGTGGTATAAATCTCCACTTTTTAGAAAGTTAAAACTTATTACTGAAGATGGATTATTGGGGCATAAAAGGGGGGGTAGACCTTAATTTTAAATATAATATAAGAGGCATATATTAATAATTTGCAAAATGAGTTCGAGAGGTGGTTTTGTGGTAATTAGTGTACATGGACATGTAATCCATAAGGATATGTGGTCTGACACCTTCTGGGATTGGGTTGCCCGAAACTACTCTA
>DXJA01000034.1 GCA_019056875.1 Candidatus Jordarchaeum madagascarense | reverse complement strand
CATGATGCATACATCGAGACTAGTCTGTGCGGAGTCGCAGTCCTCGCTCTCCGTTGTTTGTTTGTGGGTGGGGCGACTCGCGTGTTTTGGTGTGTCCCGGCGTGCGGCTATTTGGCTCTCGATTTTTTTTTTTTACGATCTATGCATAGTAATAATAATTTAAGGTATAAGAAGTGAGCTTCTTATGACTAAGCTTGAAAATGAATGGATTATGAGCGGCGAGTTCGATAAAAATAACGCTGTACTTTTCATAAAAGCTGCGATAGATGAAACATCGAAACTATACGGACCCGTATTCACACGCATGGTGTCAGAGCACGCAGTGAAATTTGAAGCCGAAAAACTAAAAGAGAAACCACCCCAAAACATCCGGGGAATGGATGATGTTTACAACTATATCATAGTGAATTTCGACAAGTATCCCCTAGGATACAACTCCCTAATCTACGGCATCGCCAAAGCGGAGAGCAAACTCCAAGGATCTCTAGCGGCGGGATCCAAGAGGGCATCCTACAGCGCCGTGAAAGCCTTACTTGAGTTCAGCGGCATGCTAAGCGGTCTAATAGAAACCACCGAAGAGGTATTCGACGCCCTTAAAAGTACTGAGGCGATAGGAAAGGCCACAAAAATGTGTATTCTGACGACCTGGACTCGGGAAGAAAACAATGCGGTAACCATGGTAGTACCTAACTGTTTGTTCAAGGATGCATGCAGAGCCTTGCAAAAAGAGGGAATGTCACGCATGGTCGGAGGCTCGGAATGCATAAATCTGATAGATAATACCGCTACTGCGGAAATCATTACCAAAAAACACTACGACTACAGACTGGAAGAATTCGACAAACCGGAATGCAGAGGAAAAATATACGAGATTTAAACGCCGCCAAAAATTTCTCTTTTTTTTATCATACTGTTAAATCTACCGGAATTTTTCCCCTAATAGTTATTTCTTTTCCCACAAATTCTGAAAAATAGGCATATACCTCTACGCCTCGGCTGGATGCTTCTCTTAGTGTTTCACCGAATTTAAGGTCGATTAAATCATAGGGACGTAGAACACCAGCATCATTTCTCTGCACCACAAAAAGAATACAACTCCGGAAACCCTCTCTGAGAGCCCTCATGAGCTCCATCAGGTGTCTCCTGCCCCGAATAGTGGGAGCACTAGGAAAATAGGCTACCCCTTCAATGACCGTGGTACACGATTTTACTTCGACTAAACATTTTTTGTCTCCATTCTCCAATAAGAAGTCTATTCTACTTTCATGAAATTTAAACTCGGGAGTAATGGTCGAGTACTCTCGGAACTCTTTAAAAAACTTGTTTTCTAGGGCTTCAAAAACAAGCTTGTTCGGTATCCTAGAGTCCATGGATATCAACTGGTCACCGTGATAGACCGCGATTAAATCATAACGCGTCTTCCTATTCTCTTTTTGTCTATCTGCTAATAGAACCCTCACACCTGGGTAAAGCAATTCCTGCAACCTACCAGGGTCAGGCAAAAAACAAGGAACACTAGATTTGTTTACTTCAACAATAGTCAGAAACTTGTTAACCCTCTTTAGAAAGATCCCCTCAATTACCTCATCAACTATTTTCATTAAATCACTTCAAGGAGAATCGCATCTTTTAAGGCGAGAAGGAACATATTCGTGTTTTGTTTTATACATCCGGTTATTTGAGTAAAGCCATGTTAATGCCATTCCCTTAGATGGAAGCACCATAAATAAGAATTGTTAAATATCTGGTGCAATAAATAGAAAGATATGTATTAAACTTTTGAGGTGAAACCATGGGTGAGAGAGGTCAATATATAGCAATTCTGGATATTGGAACCACAGGAACCCGCTCCATTATATACGACCTTGAAGCCAGAACAATAGGCACATCCTACACCGAATACCCAACGAAGGCCGAAGTCATATGCATTATACTCTTTAATAAGTAAACCGCACAGATTTCAGTGTGTTTCTTCATCCAGACTATTGTGGTAGAGATGGGAAAAAGAAAAGTTCATAGACTTGCGGAGATAAATGTTAAACAATTTGTTGTTTTAGGTGATATTATGAGTATTAAAGAGATTTTGAGCGATTTTCCAATTATTGATGAAGTGGATTATTTGAATTCTGCCAGTATTGGACTGGTTCCTAGCACTGTTATCGAAAGAACAAAGGAATTTTTTATTGATTTGACTAGGGGTGGTACTTTAACTCTAGATGAGGAAAAAGAAGTTTTGGTTTATGATGGTCTTAGGGGAGAGGGCTCTAAACTTTTGGGTTGTGATGAGGATAATATTGCTATTTTTAATAGTGTTTCTGAAGCGATGAATTCTATTGCATGGAGTTTAGATTTGAGGGAGGGCCAAGTTTTATCAACGGATATTGAATTTCCAAGCGTTACCTATCCGTGGCTGAGAATTGCCCGAAAAGAAAACATCGATGTGAAGCTTATTAGTGCTGAAAATTGGTGTATTCCAATTGATGATTTAATTAGTGAAATCGATGACGAGACGAGAGTTGTCGTTTTGAGTCATGTAGAATATCTTAATGGTCAAAAATTTGATATCAAGAAGATTGCTAAGCAAGTTCATGAGGTTGGGGGTATATTAGTGGTGGATGGCATACAAGCAGCAGGTTATTTGCCAATTAATGTAAAAGAAATGGTCCCCGATGTTTATATTACGGGTAGTTACAAATGGCTATTAGCTCCTTTTGGAGCCGCAATAGCATATATATCAAAGAAATTATGTGATGAGTTGGAGCCCGCAATTGTAGGCTGGCGATCCACAGAGGACATGTGGAATTTTAAAGCACGAGAACTAAAATTTGCAGCTACCGCTAGGAAATTTGAATATAGTACTAGTGCATACGATGTAAAACTGGGACTTGCAGAATCAATAAAGTATCTAAGAAAAATTGGGATAGAAAAAATCTACAGCCATAACATGGATTTAATTAAAATCTTGGGCGAGGAGTTGGGTTCAATAGAAAACGTCGATATTATCACTCCTGAAAATAGAGGTTCGATAATAACATTCAAGATTAATGGTAAAGACACTAAAGATGTTGTTGAAAAACTACACAAGTTGAAAAGGCCTGTAGAGCTGAGCATAAGACTAAATATGATTAGATTATCCCCTCACGTGTATAATACTGAAGCAGATATCCTTTATTTTGTAGACAACTTGAAACAGATCCTCACAAAAATTTAATGCTCCAGGGATAATAATCGAAGGAGTTCTATTTTATTTCTAATATTTTTTTCTTAAACTCATCTATGTCTACTTCGTAAATTGTCCGGTTTTTTAGAGTAATGATGTTTTTTTCTATTCCTATGTACCCATTTTCTTCAAGTGTTTTGAGGTTTCTTCTGAGCTGTTCTTCACTCATTTTCTCTTTAAGAAAATTTAGTTTCTCCTTTTCTATTGGGGCGCCTTTTTCAAGAATTAAAGCAAGAATCACTGCTAGGGTGGCTGTCACGGATCTGTCGATTAAAAAGCCGGGAACTAGGGACGAGCCTAAATCGTTTACCACCATTATCCATCTTCTTTCTGTGGGGATGTACTTTAACTGTAAACCTATTTCTTTCAATTTGTCCTGTAGTTCACCTATCAAGTCGTATAGGCTGGATTCGTCGTCTTCGTCTGTGAGGAAGATTTTACGCAATTCCTCAGAAGTAATTCCCGGCTTTTTTCCAGTATTTAGAATTAGTAAAAGGGATAGTAGTTGGAGTTCTGTTGACATTTTAAGCTGCCTCGAGAAATTTTTTATTTTCTTCGGATATTATCCTGATTTTTTGGCTGTCGGCTAGGAAGGTGAAAGCCATAAATTTTCGAACAGTCTCCTCCCAAGTGTCACCGCGAATAATCCTAAACATTTCTGTTTTGTTTGATTTTCGTAGAAGGCTTTGGAATTTTTTTACAATATTCATAAAGTGTGGTTCTTCGTAAAAGTTGGACAGGTCTGCCTTTACCTCAACCTTTTCCGCTTGTGGAAAATCTAAAGGAGCATATTCATGTCCCTGTAGAAATGCAAGTGAGTAAATCAATCCAGCCGTGGTGACAATGTTCAACTTTACAACGGGCCTTAATTTGACCAGATTTGAGAGTGAGTCTATGTCGAGTTTTTGAAGCTTATTTTTGAGATTTTTATCTGTGGGAAAACCGGGTGAAAGCAATTTGTAGGCTTCATTAATCTTTCTCTCGTGAACTATAACTAGACTGTATAAAGCCTCGGAGTGTTCTGTTATGTTATGTAAGTTTACGTTAGACAGGGTTTCTTGGAGTTCAACTGCATATTCGTAGATGGGTATATTGAAGGGATCGGTGTCACCTCTTAGAACATTTATACACTCTTTGAGGATATCAGAGGTTTTTTTCATGTAGTTTCAACTCTTCAAAGTCCTTTTTTTGCAGCACTTCTATTCTAGATTTTCCTTCCGCATCCCGAAAAACTCCTATCACATGATCCGCTTGCTCTGCTATACCTAAACGCATAGGAGTAACAACAATATACTGAGAACGGCTGGAGCAGGATCCAATCATTTTGGATATGGCTTCTTTATTGGCAGGATCAGTGTGTATCCCAAATTCGTCAAATAGGTAAAACGGTGAAGGATGAACTTTTTGAAGCGCGAGTAAGAAAGCCATCGTTGTCACGTTTTTTTCTCCTCCAGAATGTTCCCCCGTATCGACCGAAGAGGGTTCATTTTCTCTAAAACTGGAGAAAAGGTAAAGGGCTAACTGTTCGTTTTCTTGTCTTAGTTCAACAAATCCTTTTCCGTCTACTCCCCGGAGAATATCGGCAAAATTCTCATTGAATTTAATCATTAAGGACTGGAGTTCTTCGTAAAGCTTGGATTGCTCCATATTGAGTGTATCGACCAGTATTTCCTGTTCCTTTTCCAGTTTTTTTCTTTGATCTTCTATGTCTTTAATTATCTTTTCATAATCCTCAAAGGAACTCATGTCCTCTTCCGAATATTCTTTAAGCGTTTCTAATTTGGCTTCCACGCGAGTAATTTTCTGATTTATTTTGGGAAGGGGTAGAATTTCTTCTTCCAAGGGGCGAAGTGTAGGATTGGTTACTGCGATTTTTGGTTCTAGCTCTGTTAATTCCTCACGTATTGAATTTGTAAGGGTTCGATAGAATTGCAAGTTTTCGTTTAAAGTCTCCAAGCGAACCTTTGTCTCTGCGATCTCTCGAGTTAGGGTTTCACGTTTGTTAGTTAGGGACCGTGTTTCATGTTTTGAATCTAAACGATTTCGTATACTATCCTTCTCTCTTTGTTCTAATTCTTGGATTTTTTCGGTTAATTCTTTCAATTGCTTCGTCGATTTTTCTAACTTATCGGGTGGGTGAGTTCGCTTTTTTTCAGAACCATTGGTACTAAAGGAGTCAATAATAGAAAATTGCAGAGGAATATCGATGTTGAAGTACCCTGCCTGGGAATAAGTGATTCTGGTTCCATTAAGTGTTACGACAGGGGTCTTGTACATTTTAGAGTGAACCATTCCGTGTTCTAAATTATCAACAATGAGATATCTTGATAGAATTTCTTCAACCATTGGGCGAAGTATTTCGGGAACGGTTACCATGTTTACCGCCCAGTCGATTATGCCCGCGCCCGGAAAAACTGGTTTCTTTACGGCTGGTTTTTGGTACTTATCTGTTACACAATAGATGCGGGTTCTAATTCCTTTTGAAACTAATTTGTCATGCAGTACGATACAATCCTGATGGTTAGTGGTAACAAAGCTTTCTATAACTCTTCTTCCAAGGGCGGATTCTATTGCCAAGTTGTATCTTGAATCCTTGACTTTCAGATGTTCGGCTATAGGCCCGATTATTTCCCCTTTAATCTCAAGTGATTCAATTACCCGCTTCACTTTAAAGATGTTTGAAGAGTATGTTTTCGGGTAAGTTTTGGATTCCTCTTTTAAGGCGTTTATATCAGACTGTAATATTGATTTTTCCTCGGAAAGTTGTAATTTTTCCCTGTAGATTTCATCCCTCTCTGTTGATAAATTCTCCTCCTTTAAGTCGAGGGCTGAAATTTTTTTAGCCATAGAATCGTATTCTTTTTCTCCTTTTTCAAGGGATAGATTTAGCTCATGTATTTCAATACTCAATTTCTCAAACTTTTCAACTGCCTGAGAAAGCTCACTTTCCTTATGATACTTCAAGGAGACCGGATACATGGCTTCCAGTTTACTCAGTGTTTTCTCCAGCTCAATCTTTTCCAAATATTTTTCTTTTCTATTTTTTCGGAGTTTAAGTTCCTTTCTCGCCTCTCCCAACCGAGTATTCAGACTCTTGAGGTTCTCCTTATTTTTCTCAAGTCCTTCCCTACTTTCTTCAATTCTTTTCAGAGCCGAGCCTAATCCTAACGCCTCTACTGTGAAATATGCTCGTTCAATTGGTTTTGCTTTAATTAAATCGTTTACTTGTCCTTGAGGAATGGTTACTAGAGGATTGTCAGGATTTATACCCGCCTTAAAAAGCAATGCCTTTAAATTACGTAGTTGAATTGATTTGCCGTTTAATCTAAAAAGTGATTGCTTGCCTTTACGAAGGATACGTGTAATTTCGACCTCCTCGTTGTTCAAATCGGTGAAAATCCGTTCGCCGTCACTATTTTTGTTTCCTAT
>DXJA01000335.1 GCA_019056875.1 Candidatus Jordarchaeum madagascarense | reverse complement strand
GTATAAATAATCAAAAGGATTTTTTCGTATTGTATTGTTAAGGTGGAATTTTTCAATGGATAAAATGGAGAAAGCGTATCGAGCATCTTGGAGCTTAATGAGAGAGAAGATGAAGAAGGAAAGAAAAGAAGATTTGGAACTTGTGGAAGAGGTTAAGAAATCGGACATAATAGTAGTTAGCGGCCAGTATGACTACATTGAAAACGTTTTCAAATCATTGGGCATCCCTCACACGGTTATTAGACCCGAACAAGTTGGTGTTACACCTCTTAGCTCTAAACAGCTGTTACTGATTAATTGTCCAGGAAATCTGGATGAAATGGGAATTAAGAAGGTTCAAGGATTTGTTAGGGACGGTGGATTCCTATTCACCACCGATTGGTCTCTCAAAAACGTGCTGGAAAAGGCTTTTCCCGGATTCGTGGAATACAACAATAAACCTACAGGGGACGAAGTGGTAAAAATCGAGGTACTGGATGCAGAAAATCCTCTTGTTAAAGGCGTTGTAGAAGACAAGGATGAACCCGTCTGGTGGCTTGAAGGCAGCTCCTACCCCATCCGTATCCTGGACAAGGATAAGGTGAGGACTTTAATTCAATCTGATGAATTAAAAAAAAGATATGGAGAAGAACCGGTAGCGGTTACTTTCACTGTGGGTGGAGGTAGGGTGATTCACATGATTAGCCACTATTACCTTCAGAGAAGTGAGTTTAGAACGGATAGGCAGATGAAGAGTGCTGAGGCTTACGCGGCGGAGAAGGGGATTGCGCCAGCTGCAGGTATGAAGAGTGAATTGAAGGATCTTTCACTGGGTGAAGTGGAGAGCGCTTACTCCTCGGCCCAGTTCTTTGCAAACATTCTGGTTGAGCAAAGGAAACAAGTTAAGACAATGGAATCTGAGAAAAAGGAAAAGGTGGGCAAAGAGAAGAAAGAGGAATGATTACAACGGCTATAAACATTCTTCATTTCTTTTTTTTTAAAAATCAAGAGGGTAAAAGACTATAGTAAAACAGAAGAAATGGTGGTTTAATTATATAGAAGATATAATTAACTTTTTACCTACAAAGTAAAGTTTTTTTAATAGTTTTCCAAATCGATATAGTATAGCGGGGTGACTATAGCGTATAACAAAGGGATTACGGTATTAAGAGAGAAGTATTTTTTGGGCGGTATTCTTGGGACACTTCTGGCGGTTGTTGGTTTATCTCTGAGTGAGTGGCAGTTCTTGTCTTATACCTTCCTTGGGGGTCCTCCAGCGTTTTTGTCAGTTACTGAACAGATTGTTTGGACTCCATTGGGATTTCTCATCTTTATAGCTGCGGAAATTATTTTCTTTTCCTCTTTGGTGCTTCTGCTTGAAAAAAAGAAAATTGTTGAGTCGTGGGTAGCTTATATAAGTAAAACCGTGTTGTTACTAGCTGCTTGTATGACTCTGGTGCAAAGGACTAGTGGTTACAATGCGTTTAGTACAGCTCTGCTTGATGGTTCGTTTTACTTGGATAACAGGTATACGGGTTTGGTTCAGAGCGTTATTTTGACTTCCATTTTTGTTAGTTTGTCTTTGGTGTTGACTGCTGATTTTCTTTTGAGAAATAGGATGGCGGAGAAGCTGAGCGAAAAATTCTATCACAGATCGGGGATAGTAACCGTGCTCTTGGGCTTGGTTATGGTTTTTCTGGTCATGTTTAGCATTCCGAATTCCTCTTTCTACGTCCTCCCCGGGCCCAGTTATTTTTACACTCAGCAAATTTTGTTGTCCACAGTTGAAGCTTTTGAAATTACTGGTGTTTTCTTTATTATCCTAGGATGTGTGGTTATCTGCTTTCAAAGAAGCCCGCCCCTTATCAAATGGCATCAACTGGTTGGCGGATCTATACTAACAATGCTTGCCTTTCCGCTAGCTTTCGTTCCTGTTCAGATCTGGGTGGAGCGGTATGTTTTCTATTCGTCGCTTCTCGCACCCATGGATCTGGGACGCCTCCACGGCATCTTTCCATTGAATTTCAATCTTTTCACTTTTATCGCCTTAATACTGTTTGCAGTGGGAATAATAATCTATGTTCAAAACTCTAAGTTTAAAACCCTGACCTTGATCGCCTTTCTTGCCTACATATACCTTTACCCGGGACTCTCCAGACTGGTGCTTTGGAATTACTACATTCCAACCCCAACTCCTACAATCCCTCTTCTAGTGTATCTCGGCTTTGGAATAGTTGCAGTCGTGATATCGATTCCACTGGTTACTCAGAAACAAGGCTGGGATGTTATAAACACCATACGCAGCATGTTAAAACCCTCCGCAAGAGCCGCAATAGTGCTAACTTTAATATTCACAATAGTTACACCAGTTTTATTTTTAAACAGTGGAGTAAACTCTGCACCGTTAACACCAGCCTTAGTAACATCACAGAGCCTGAGCGCGGAAGACAAAATAGATCCCTATCTACTTAACCTTACCAGTGGCTTTCCACAAAATGTTTCGGTTATACTGAGATTTAAAGGACCCATCCCACAGGATAATATAGACATACTAAATAGCTCGCCCTATTCTGATTTCTTCACTTTTGAGAAACACAATGGCGAATTTGCGATTTATCAGAAGAAGACTTACTATGCAATCTATGGCAATGTAAGCGCTGATAATAACACAGATTTTAGGCAAAAATTAATCGGTCTGGTTCCTGACTTTGACCTGGGTTACATATTATTCAGTGAGAACCCGTTAGTTGCTCCAGACATTGACAATCACTATCCCTACTATTTCTTTGTTGGAGCAGATATACTTGAGGCATTTAACATTACGGGGAAAGGAACCACTATTGCAATAGTTGATTCAGGGGTAAATGATTACAATAGAGAGATATTAGAGAAGGAAAACGGTCGAGTTATTTACCAAGTCAACTTTCTCACGCGACAGGAAGGGGATCCCAAGATAGTGGGCGAATTAACGCCGGAGAGCCCTCTGAGGCATGGAACTGAAGTTGCAATACAAATAGCAGGCGTGGAAGGGATAGCTCCAGACGCAAATATCATAGACCTTAAAATAAAAACAGGGAGCGAGGAATCTTTCTACATGAACTGCATCTACATGGCAGATGCTATCAACTGGTGTGTTAGGAACAAGGACCGCTTCAACATCTCTGTGATTGAACTCGCCCTAGGCAGCAGAGATCAGATCTATGGATTCCTTACCCAAGCAGTGGATCGCGCTTTTCTGAGCGGCATAGTGGTAATTGTTGCTGGTGGCGGTTATTTGGATTTCTCTAAGAACCACATCGGAGGATTATTGTTGCCCGGCATATCGGATTGGGGAATAACTGTTGCAGCCACTATGGGTCTTGAAAATGAAATCTGGTCGCCGATAAGCCCACTCGGCCCCTCGCCTCACTGGTATCTTCCCAAACCAGAATTAACTGGTCCTGGTCCTTATACTAGTGGTTCTGTTCCAATGGTTGCGGGAATAGCTCTTCTCCTAGCACAGCAATGTGATGAACAGGGATTGCCTCCTATTCTTAGAGCAGTGGTCATTCGTTGGGCACTGACCGCTGGAGCACAGGAGTATGACCTCGGTCCTCCGGGTTGGGACATCCAATATGGATACGGCAGAGCTAACGCTTTGACTTCTTTCTTATACTTGATCAACAATCTTTAAATTTGATTTTTTTTCTTTTTCTTTTT
>DXJA01000334.1 GCA_019056875.1 Candidatus Jordarchaeum madagascarense | reverse complement strand
TTTTTAAAAAAAGGATTATTTTGCAAAGTAATAATCTAGTGGATTTAAATATTTTATTACAAAAAGTATTAACGCATTGTGAAGATTATGCAGTAAGGGATATGTTTAATTTGCTTACTTGCTTATTGATAATTGTATTTTAGCTTCTTTAAGATTAATCATGTTTATCTTCTCTATGTAAATTAAGGCGATTTGTGATGCCCACAAAAAGTCCTGAGGATTTGAGTAGCTTGCTTGAGCATTTTGATTCAACCAGTAGATTAATTGATGATTTGGCCCAAGCTTTTAGCAAGATACTGAGTGAGTTTGATAGCCATCTGAGAGATGTAGAGGCAAAATATTCGGAACTAGAAATTTACTTAAAAAAAGTTGATTCCCATTCAAAAAATAACTTGGAAAAGTTAAACGACGAACACAATAGTCTAAAGCACAAATTTGAGCAAAAAAATATTGAAATTCAAGGGTCAATTAAAACCCTTAATGAAAACCAGAAACTTATTCTGTCAAAACAGGGCTCTATTGAGATTTCTATTCAACAACTCGATCGGAAATTTAACGAGTTAAATACTATGATGGAGAAACGCGTGCTTGAAATCACCGAAAATATGGCCAACATAGTATCCCCCGTTGAGAACTGGAACAAGGAAATGAGTATTATAAAAGTAGATATTGATAGACTATCCCGTGAAATCGGGAAAAGATTTTTGGGTGAAAAGTAAATGCTTGAATTCGAGGATATTGAATCGAAAAAAATTCATCGTTTTTTTATTGTGGATGCTCATCACCACTTGGGTGCGGATGTTGATGGTCACAATAATAGAAACCCAGTTGCGCCCGGTGGAACTTTTGATTTCTACGTTAAAGTAGGAGGGCGCCTCTCAAAGCTGTTCTCTAACAAACCCCACATATTTAGATTTAGCCCACTCGGTTTTATGAATGAAATTGTTCGAAACAATAAGAAGTGGAAAGATGCTTTGAATGGAACGTGGGCTGTGGATCAGACTGTGGTCTTTCCCTTCAACGATGAATTCAAGTGGAGGGAAGGAGACGAGGGGAAAGCAATTTACTGGCGTTCTAACGATAACATTGCTCGATGGGTAACTCGAGCACCTTATTCCCTTAGATTGATTGGATTTGGAAGAACGGTCCCAGCTGAGGGAAAACTTGCCATAAATGAACTGCGTAGAATGGTAGAGACGCTGGGACTTAGAGGATTAAAGGTTCACCCTCGATCCGATGGTTGGAGTGGTGAGATAGTTTCCCAAGATGTAAAAAATATTCTTGTGGAAGCAGCAAAATATAACATTCCAGTCCTTTTTGATACTCGAGGCTTTGGCCAAGTACTAGATATTCACGAAATAACAAGGATGGCTAGAAGTGAATTGCTATCTACAGATAAGACGCTTGTGGACAATCTCAAGGTAATTTTAGCACATATAGGTTTTCACTTAGGACACCATGAGCTATTCACAGTGTTAAGCCATCCTAACATTTATGGTGACACCTCAGGAGTTCATGATGCAGGGATTCCTAGATTGTTTGAAGAAGCCAAAGAGCTTCTACAACCCAATCTGGGAAGATATAGAAACTGGTCGGAGAAAATACTTTTCGGCACCGATTACAACTATTTTGATGTACCACACGCGGTTCAATTCATTTCATATGTTCTGAGTAACGACTTTCCGGGTACTCCTGAAGACGCCCAACGAATTCTCGGCTCAAATCTTCTGAAATTGGTTCCTCCCTTTAAAAGGAAAATAAAAACCAATTTCGCCAAGGTACATGTATCAACGGAATTAGCGGAGTCTACGGAAAGAACATTAGCCAAAGAAGTTGCGGGATTAGCAGGCGACAATTCATATGAACTTTCAAGCATTGATTTTTTCATAGATCCACACCCCAGCTTTCAAGTTAGACCCCGCGACTTTAAGCTAACTTTATCCCAGAGGGAAAATGAGCATTACGAAGACATAAACCTTATAGTAATCTCCGTGTTAGATATACTTACAATTGCTCGATTAGATAACAGTATGATGAACACATCACCAATAAAAAGCAGAATACTCAGATATGACGATGCAATTTCACGCAGATCTTTCTATGAAAAACTATGGCCCGAAAGCCTAGAAACTAATCCCCAAAAAATGTCCGATTTCATAAAATCCATAACCAAAACTGGAAATTAAAACTAGAAAAATGGAATTAAAAAACAACCCCCTTGCCTTCTAAACTGAACAAGTCTGTCACCATAAAAGAATTAAAGTCCAAATACAAACTTATCATAGATAAACCCAAAATCACAAGGGGATCCTCTTAAAAGGGAGGAAAGCAAAAGTGTCGGAAAAAGATGAAGAATTAAAAGATTTGGAAGAATCTGCCGAAGAAGAAATCAAAAAGCTTGAAAAGCTTGGAAAAAAGAAAGAAGAAGCAGAAGAACCAGTGGAAAAGTTTAGAGAAGCCGAGGAAGAATTAGAAAAACCAGCTGAAGAGATAGAAGAACCCATTGAAGAAGAGATTGCAACAGAAGAACCGGAAGAAAAACCGGAACTTCCCGGGATAAAGCTTAAGATCGCCACTAAAGAAGGGTTAAGCGGATATGTTCTAATCAATGAGGGTGAGGCAGAAAGCCTAAGTGCCATGGAAGGCTCTGTTATCGAATTCGAAGACCCCTTATCGGGAACCTGGGGCGTCGCTTTAGCTCGCCCAGATATCGACACGCCAGTTGGGGAAATCGTAATGGAGCCATCTCTTTGTGAAGCCTGCGGACTAGACGAGGATTTCGAGGTAAACGTAAGAAAGTTTATTGGAAAACCGCAAAAAATTGTTAAAATAGTTTTTGGGGTCGAGGCTCTCTCCGGTTCTTCGGAGGATGCTATACAAGGTGTCGTTGAGGCGAAGGAAAAATTCCAAGAATTCTTCGATCACAGAGTGGTTTTCAAAGACTGGGTGTTAAAGTGGCCCCAAAAAGAGATAAACATTCATGTATCATCAACCGAACCAAGCCTATCCGGAAAACAAATTGGAGTAATTAACTTTTCAGAACTCAAAGACTACGAAATAAAACCGTGGCGGGCGGCAGTTCCGTTTAACGCTATACTACTAATAGATGTTTCAAGAAGTATGCTAACAGAAGACATGAAGGTTACAAACATTACACCAGCTGTAGAGGCTATAAAAACACTAGGTTCAGAAGTACCGGAACTCAAAGAATTTCTTGATCAGTTCAAAGAAGGCGAAAAGGTAAAGCGAGCCAGCGGAGCAGTTTTTGCAGCATTACTCTATTTGGTTGAAAAGGTTGGGAGAGGATACGGTGAAAAGATCGCTGTAATCACATACAGCGAAACAGCAGACCCGCTAACCTTCCTCATGACTGGTGGTAAGAAACTTCCCTACTTCCACCCCGGTAAAAGCAAAATGTCTGGAGTCTCTTTCTTGCGGATTGGGATAAAGTAATCAAAGGCTGAATAGTGCTTGACATATATAAGCAACAATGTTAATCTATACAAGAAACCACCTTGGAACATGCATGTTT
>DXJA01000333.1 GCA_019056875.1 Candidatus Jordarchaeum madagascarense | reverse complement strand
TTAAGCTGTCAGCTTAATAATACTCTAAAAAAAGGGAGTCTAATTGGATTTAATTAATTCAGGAAATATGGAGTTAAATGTTTTACTGGGCGGCGGGTTCATTAGACACTCTTCAGTCCTATTTTTAACCGAAGCAGGCAGTATGGGCGAAATAGTTGCTCTCAATCTTTTTACCAACAGATTAACAGCTGGTGACACGGGATTCATAATAGACTTGGACATACCTCCTCAAAGAATCAGGGAATGGTTTAAATTCAAAAAATTCGATATCAACGAGTTTGAAAAGAATAACCGATTCTATATGATAGACGGTTTTACTAGAATGTACGGAGAGCGCTACTCCGATGAGAAAAATGTGATAGATAAGCCAAGGGATATCGTGCACATTAATGCTCACATATCTGAATTTTCTAAGGTCATTGAGCAATACAAACCCAATGCTTTTAGTTTAGTATTTTCAAGCAATTTGTTCCTACTGAGAAAACAGCCTTTGGAAAAGGTTATTAATCTTATTTACAAGGAGGGAGTTACACTTAGCCGTTTTGGATTGTGCATCTTTGTTTTTGATAAGGGTATGCTGGATGAAAAAAGTTTGCAGATCCTGGAACACGCATTTGACTATGTTTTTGACTTTCGAGTATTCGAGAAAGACAGAAAGTTTCAGAAATATTTGAGGGTGGTTAAATCACCATCACCTAATTATATGGATGATTTTGTTCCCTACGAGATAAGACCCACAGGTTTTGCCCTAAGCACTAGAACCGTTGAGGAGTTTGATTATCTAAAACAACAAATGAAGATGTTAGAGGAGGGTGTACTTGAGGTTTTAGGATCAAGAGTGACAATCCAAGATCCAAACTTTTATCCAATAGCTTTTGAAATTTTGATAAATGAACTCGGATACGAAGAGGCAAGTGAATTTATATACCATCAAGGAAAAAGGGGGTCACCGCTTATTAAAGGTTTTAGGGAGCAGTTCAAAATATCAGATCTCAAAAAGGCGGTAGAATCATTTGCAAAACTCACCGAGCTGCGAGGACATGGCGAATTAGAAGCCACGTTTGATGAAAGCATAAACGGTTATAGATTTAAAATTGTTAATTCCCCGTATTGTTCGTATTTTAAGGGACTAGGTAAGGTTGCTGGCTGGTTAACAGCAGGGCTGCTGGCGGGGTCTTTTGAAATCTATACTGAAGAAAGCTACGAGTGCGAAGAAGTAAAATGTGTAGCGAAGGGTGATGATCATTGCGAATTTATAGTAAAACCTTCGAAAATTTAATGAAAGTTCAGGACAAAAAAGTGTACCTTTTTGTTACAATTTTTTTAGGGGTGAAAAACAATGGAGTTAATTAGTACCGGTATTCCCGCCTTTGACTTTTTAATTGGGGGCGGCTTTGAGAAGAATGCTCAAATCCTGTTATTAACAGAAACCGGATCAATGGGAGAAATTTTACCTCTGCAGATTATGGACAGCAAATTGAAAAATGGAAATCATGGATTTATCCTAGATCTTGATTTACCCACTACACGAATTAGAGAATGGTTAAAGCAATTCAATTTCAAATTTGAGGAATATGAGAAAGAAAAAAAGTGTTTTCTAATTGATGGGTTTACAAATCTTTATGGAAAATTTCCATCAGATGAAAAGTTCATTATCGACAATCCTAGAGATGTTATACATCTCAACGCCTATCTTTACGAGATTATCCAATCTATAAAAGGATTAGATTATGGTTTTTTTAATGTGTGTTATATGAGCAATATTATGCTTTCAAAGGGACAAGACATTGACAAAATCGTAAACGTGATATATCAAAGTAAGATTCTACTCAGCGAGTGTGGTTCCTCAATTTTTGTTTTTAATAAGAATATACTGGACGAGAAAAGTATAAGCACATTGAAACATATTTTTGACTATGTTATTGAGTTTAGAGTCTCCGAATATGAAAAAGGGTACAAAAGATTTCTAAAAATATCTAAATCGCCTACATTAGATTACATAGATGACCTCATCCCATTTGAACTGGGAAAAGCGGGAATTATCCCGAGTACAGAGATAATGGAGGAATTTAACAGACTAAAACAGCACCTAAAGATGCCGGAAAGAGGCGTAATAGAGCTATTAGGTAAAAGAATAGTAATTAACGAAACAAACTTCGATGGCCAATTTTTCAAATCTGTGATTGAAAGATATGGCTATGAAAAGGCCGGTAAAATAATTTATTCTCAAGGAAAAGCAAGAGGTAGAGCAGTGGTTGAAGAATTTATGAGGCAATTCAAGCCCGCAAGTCTAAGTGAGGCGGTACCAATATACACCAGATTTAACACATTAAGGGGATATGGTCAATTTATCGGTGAACTGGATGAGGAGAATAATATTATTCGCATAAAACAGTTTAATCCCCCAATCTGCAGTTATTTCAAAAACTTTAAGAGACCAACCGGATTCGGGATTAGCGGAGCAATAACCGGACTCTATGAGACACTCACGGGACAAAAGTGTGTAACAGAAGAAGTGAAGTGCGTGGCCAAGGGTGACGAATACTGTGAATACATTACAAAACCAATCGATAAATAGTTTAAACCATTAGGAGGGTAATAAGTTACTAATTCTAAAGAAAAATTAGCTTTTATAAAAAATGAAAGAGGAATAGCTCAATCCTCGTAGTCCTCTTCTTCTTCCTGTTCTTCTTCCTCGTAGTCCTCTTCTTCTAGAATATAGACGGTGTCGCTGTCTGTGCCTATTGCTTCTTCAATGGTGTCGGCTATTTCCAGTTCATGGCTCATTGCACATTCGGGAGTTCTCATACAACCCATTAGTAGTTCCCATAGTGTTTCGTAGCTGTTAACCAGTTCGGTCACTGCTTCGATGATTTTTTTCTTTGTGGTTTTTAAATCATCGATTCCAAGTTCCTTTATTAGGAATTTATCATCGGTCTTTGGTATTTTAATTC
>DXJA01000332.1 GCA_019056875.1 Candidatus Jordarchaeum madagascarense | reverse complement strand
GGATTTGAACCGACGACCTCTTGGTCCCGAACCAAGAATCATACCAAACTTTCCACTCTTCTGGGAGAAAAAGTCCTAGACCATCAGCCCATTTTTAATAGTAAAAACCCTTTGTTTGAGTTAAGCTACTTCCATAAGATAAAATTTTTGTTTGGATTTTAAATTTTCAACTCTTTTTTTCGTTAATAGCCGAAATATTTATCTATTTTTCTTCTAAGAAACTTGAATATGAGCGTTTTTAAAAGTGGTGCGGAGAGACTTGCCCGAAGGGTGGCTGGTGAGATCTCTCTTTCGGATGATCCGGGTAAGATGATGCGTAAGTGGCGGGAACTATTTCATGTAGCCCAAATTGTTTTGGCGGAGTATTTAGATGTTTCTCCCTCAGTTATCAGTGATTATGAGGGAAGTCGGAGGAAGTCTCCTGGAACTAAAACGATTAGGCGGTTTGTTGAAGGGTTGCTTGCTATTGATGAAAAGAATGGGGGTCAAATAACTGCTGCGTTTAGCCGGTTGATGAGTGTTGAGATTCCTACTGACATTATATTAGATGTACGGGAGTTTACTACTCCTGTAAATACTCGGCAGTTTTGTGCTACTATTCGAGCGGAATGTGTTGTAGGGGAGGAATTTTTAGATAGGAGCATATTGGGGTACATAGTTGTTGATAGTATTAGTGCGTTTAGAGAGCTTTCTGGCGACGCTTTTCTAAAATTGTATGACGCGACTAGCGAAAGAGGTGTTATTTTTACGAATGCCAGTACGGGGCGGTCTCCGCTAATTACAATAAAGAGTAATACGTTTAAACCGAGCTTAATAGTTTTACACGGGCTAACAGATCCGGATCCTCTGGCGATTGAGCTAGCAAAGAAGGAAGGTATTCCCTTGGCAATCTCTAAAATAGAGTCGGTTGAAGATATACTTAAAGAATTAAAGCAGTTTACTCCTTCATCTTGAATTCTCGATTCTTCGTTCAGTACTTCCCGTAGTATATTTTTATCGGTAGTCAGAGTACTTATGTTGTATTAGTAACTATTTTAAAGGCCTTGGAGAGGTCATAGATTATTTAGAAAAAATTGTTAAGCTGTTTTAAACTAAACAAATATGTTGCACTTTCTTTAGGTGATTTTGTGTTAGATAATATTAAAACTAATGAAAAGTTGGTCATGAAACCGGTACGCAAGGTTGGTATTATCGGCTGGGGGGCTTATATTCCCCGCTATAGAATTAAAATTCAAGAGTTGGGTGGGATATGGGGGGAAAGTAAGGAACGGGTTGAACTGAATCTAGGTATTTCAGAAAAATCTGTTGCGGGTCCTGATGAGGATACAACTACTATAGCTACAGAAGCGGTGAAGAACGCCATTTCTCGTGCACAAATAAGTCCAAGAGATTTGAGGGCTATTTTTGTAGGCACAGAGTCGCCGACTTACGCGGTCAAGCCTACGGGCACTATTATCGCGGAAGCGGTAAACTCTACACCAAACATTTTAGCTTCTGATTTGGAATTCGCGTGCAAGGCTGGTACTGAAGCTTTGCAATGTTGTATGGGGCTAGTTTCATCAGGAATGATCAAATATGGGGTTGCAGTGGGTGCGGATGTAGCCCAAAGTAGGCCTGGTGATGATTTGGAATTCTCAGCTGCTGCGGGCGGAGCAGCGTTAATCATCGGAGCAAAGGATATTGACAAAATGGTTGCAACCATTGAAGCTTCCTATTCTTACTGTACAGACACACCGGATTTTTGGAGGCGTCCCACAGAAATATACCCAAGCCACGGAGAGGCTTTCACGGGGGAACCTGGATATTTTAGCCATACAATAAACTGTGCACGTACTTTGATGAAGGAATTAGATTTGAAAAGTTCTGATTTGACCTATGTCATTCTCCACCAACCCAATGGCAAATTTCCCTTGAGAGCAGCTAATAGCCTGGGATTTACACGAAAACAAATTGAGCCCGGGCTACTCGTTGGCGAAATTGGGAATACTTATTCTGCTTCAGCGATGCTTGGACTGACTGCGGTTCTAGAAGTAGCGAAGCCTAATGACGAAATACTTATGATTTCCTATGGCAGTGGAGCTGGAGCAGACGCATTCTACATTATAATTGAAGAAGGTATAGAAGTAAAAAGAGAACTCGCCCCTAAAGTTAGCGAGTATATTTCGCGGAAAAAGTATATTGATTATATCACATATCTCAAATGGCGCAAACTTATAAAGGGAATATAAAATGCTTGGAAAAAATATTTTTAAAAAAATGTTAAAAATTAACTGGAGAAATAACATTATACGTTCTTTCAAAAATTATAATGATCATGAAAAACATTCATTAAAGTTTGAGGAAGATTCTAATATAGCGTTTGGATGTATTTACAGATACTGTTATTAAAACATAGAGCAAAAATATATTAATAGAATCAATAAAAAGCTGTTTCGACCATCCTTTTGTAAACACAATTGTAAGGAATTTGCGAATCATATTACATTTACGAAAATTTCATTAAAGTAACCTAGATACTGGTAGAAAAAATTTGGAAAAGTTTACATTTGCTGCAGTTGTTCTGCAAAAATGGAGGGCCCCCATTGAGAAGAGTAGCGATTTGTGGACTGTCGATGTGTAAAGTTGGAAATCACTATAATAAGTCGCTTCGCGAACTATTTGCTGAAGTCACTTTGGATGCTATGGAAAGTGCAGGGAACCCTAATATAGATGCTATTTACGTGGGGAACATGTCCGCGAGTGAGCATACCTTTCAGAAGAATATGGGCGCCCTTCTGTCCAATTCCATAGGCCTAAATTCTACACCTTCTATGCTTGTAGAGTGTGCAGATGGTTCAGGTGGGGCGGCTCTATATGAGGGGTATAAGGCTGTTGCTTCGGGATTACATGATATTGTCCTCGTGGGGGGCGTGGAAAAAATGTCTGAAGTTACTCGTGGGGAAAATAGGAAAATCGGATCCATGGCGATTGAACAGGATTATGAGGCATTTCATGGATTATCACTTGATGGACAATTTGCAATTATTATGCGTTATTATATGCATCACTATGGAGTAAGTAAAAGACATTTTGCTCTATTTGCGGTTCAGATGCATAAACATGCAACTGGAAACCGTTACGCTCAGTTACCTTATGAAATATCTTTAGAAGATGCTTTAAACATGCAAACTATTGCCGATCCAGTAACTCTGTTTGACACCGCACCAACAGGAGATGGCGCAGCAGCAGTTATTTTTTGTCCACTAGAGAGAGCTCGGAGTTTCACAGAAACTCCAGTAGAAATAGCTGGAGCAGGACAAGCAAGTGATACTTTGGCACTTTATGATAGAAAAAATATCCTTACTTTTAAGGCGACAACCGAAGCCTCCAAGATTGCATTGGAAAGTTCCAAGTTAAAAATTCCAGATATAGATTTATTTGAGATACACGATTCTTATACTATTTCTGGGTTTCTTGCGTTAGAAGATTTAGGTATAATTGAGAGGGGCAAAGTAGGACAAGCAATTGAAGAGGGTCTAATTGACTCAAATGGATCATTCCCAACTAATTTGAGTGGTGGTCTTAAGGCACGGGGGCATCCTATGGGCGCAACTGGAGTTTATCAGGCAGTGGAGGCCACACTTCAACTTCGAGGGGAAGCCAAAAAAAATCAGGTAGATCCCGCAGAAGTTGCACTAATACAAAACTCTGCAGGAATAGGATCCTTGGTAACTGTGCATGTTCTTAAAAGAGTTTGAAAATTTTTGGTGGGGAGAATGAGATTACCCAAAGTGTGGAGAGAAATACCTCAGAAATATAGATTAGAAGGAGCTATTTGTAAAAATTGTAACTTTTCTTTTTTCCCTCCCAGAACGGTTTGTCCTAACTGTGGAAGTAGAGAATTGCATTCACAAAGTTTCTCACATAGAGGAAAAGTTTTATCTTATACGAATATTAAGAAACCGTCAAGTGATTTTGAAACTTACGCTCCATATCCTGTAGCTTTAGTTGAATTATTGGGTGGAACGAACGTAATTTGTCAATTAACAGACTGTGACGCAGATGAAATATTTATCGGCATGCCTGTGGAGGCGGTTCTTCGCAGGTTAAAAGAAGATGGGGAAGCTGGTATAGTTTATTACGCAATTAAATTTAGACCTCTAATTAGGACTGAATTTTTAACTAAGAAGTAAAAAAATCTTTTTGTATTATCCTTTAAAAAATATCTGAAAATAATGGAGACATAAATGGTACGGGGGTGGTTAAATTTGTCTGAAGAGCCCGAAGATTGGGAATTGACTTCAGCGGTCTTGTCTGCGCTATCAAGTGAAACGCGTATACAGATATTAAAAATTCTTAGTATGAAAAGTCCTCTCTCCTTTACTAAAATTATGCAGCTACTAGAAATGGATACAAAGAAAGAAGCCGGAAAGTTTGCTTATCATCTTGGGGAATTGGCCAAAAAAGCCCAGCTAGTTAATGTTGATGAGGATAATAATTATACCTTAACAAGTTTGGGAGAAAAAGCGGTTGAATTTATTAGGATGTTAGAAGAGTTTAGTCGAGAAGAAAAAGGAGAACTTTTCGTTAGAACATCAAGATTAGCAATAGAAAGATTTGATAGAAAAAAAATTGCTAATTCACTGGTAAGAGAAGCAAGAGTTCCAAGACAACTTGCAGAAAATATCGCTACCGAAGCCGAAGAGCGGTTGCTAAAATCTAAAATAGGATATTTAACCGCTCCATTAATTCGTGAATTTGTTAATGCAATATTATTAGAAAAAGGATTAGAGGAGTATCGGCACGCATTAACCCGCTTAGGACTTCCGGTTTACGATGTCACCACTATAATAAAAAATCCCAAGAGTGAGTTTTCGAATGCTGAAATAATTCACAAACTTGCGGGGGACGCTGTTTTAGAACAGTATCTTCTTTTAAAGATTTTACCAAGAGAAATAGCCGACGCTCACCTTTCTGGGGTTATACATATTCCTGATGCCAGTTACTGGACACTACGCCCTAATAACATTCAACATGATATCTACAGTTTACTCTCCTTAGAATTGCGATTTAAAGGAGGCATATTTACACCATTAAATAGGATAACCGACGCAGAGACAATAATTTCACAACTATCTAAGTTGGTAGAATTGTTTCAAACCGACTTAAGTGGAGAACAGTCCATCGACAATTTTAACATTTTCCTAGCTCCTTTTCTTAAAGGCATGTCCTATACTGAAATAAAAAGGGTTGCTCTCTATTTCCTTCGTGAATTATGCCGCAATATAAATCATTCAATTAGTGTTAATTTGGAGCTTATAACACCTAAACATCTAAGATCCAAGCTGGCAATAGGCCCAAACGGAAAAACTATAGGCAAATATGAAGATTTTGAGAAAGAAGCCCAAACATTCGTCAACGCTATACTCGATATTCTAATGGAAGAAGAAAATATCGCAAATAAGCCAATTCTTAACTGCAACATGATTTTTAAATTAAGACCTAACATTTGGGAAAATGCTTCTATATTACCGATTATTAATAAGATGGTTGAATTATCCACTAGTTGGGGAAATCCTTTTTTTATAAACTTTTCACCTAAATGGCAAAATGAAAATGTTAACTATACCGGAGCATTAGAACGTCTAGGCACAGACTGGAGTAAAGATTGGGAGCTTGATACGCTAAGAACCGGGAATCTGGGCACCGTAATTGTTAATCTGCCCAGAATTGCTTATGAATCAAATAATGACGATGAACTTTTTTTTGAATTGCTTAACGAAAGACTCGATATGGCTTCAACTATACTTGAAATAAAATCACAAGCAATTAGAGAACGAATGTTTAATGACAAAACACTTCTTGCTCTAACTTCTGATTTGGATGGTGAAGTATATTACAGAATAGATAATTCAACGCTTTCATTGAGTTTCGTTGGACTAGATGAAGCAGTTAAAAAACATTTAGGCACACCAATAGATAATAATGAGATCTCTTTAGATTTTGCGTTAAGAATTTTAAAGTATTTTAACGATTATGCTAATGATTTAAAAACGAACACCGGGTTAAGATGGGTGGTAACTCAACCTAAAAGCGGCTCCTACGTAAATAGACTAGCGATGCTAGATGTTGAAAAATTTGGTAGGAAAAACGTGAGTGTGAATGGTACTGGTTATAATGTTTATTACTCAACGAGTAACATCCGCTCCTCAGCACCTTTAACTCTGGATGAAAGAATGAGAATAGAAAGCAAGCTCCATCCCTTGCTATTAGGCGGGCATCTAATGAATATTTCATTCGAAAAAAAGGTGCCTTTTGATAAATTGATAGACTTTAGTAAAAAAATTTGTGAAGAGACACAAATAGGAAATTTTACCTTTACTAGAGATATTACATACTGTTTTTACTGCTCAAAATCATTTAACGGGATTCAAAATAAGTGCCCAAAATGTGGTTCTTCAATGGATAACATAGCAAGATATACCCGAAATATTGGGCATTACTTTATCTTGCCCTTAAGCTCTAACTGGGAGGCGCAGGAAATTAGAGATAAACATCACTATTTTTAAAAAATATAAATTTTTCAAAGTTTTTAAAACGGATAATCGTGGATTATCTATTTCTTACTGAGGAAATTTTATGTACTAGACTTTTAATTAGTTGCTTGTCGATGTCCCAAAGCCAACGCATTGTGTCTTCAAAATTTCGCATTTTTGATTTCTCTTCCCCATAAACGGTTTGAATTTTTATTTCCGATATTTTGAAACCTTTCCTGTTTGCATCAACTAGCATCTCTGTTTCGGCGGAAAAGCGAGGAGCAGAAAACTCAATTTTTTCCAAAACTCGCCTTTTATATGCCCTAAATCCACTTTGACTATCCGTAATTGGTAATCCAAAAAACAAGCGCAGAATCATTGTGGTTAATGTGTTGCTTAAAATTCGTATCCGAGGCATACCCTTTATGTCCCCTAGGAATCTCGACCCTACAACTATATCTGAATCTTCACGTTTAATAGCTTTAAGGAGTTTAGATATTTCCACTGGATTATGCTGGGCGTCCGCATCTAATACGACTACTATATCTGCACCCATCCCTAAAGCTGATTCAAAACCAGTTTTTAATGCAACTCCTTTTCCCAGATTTTTATGGTGCCTAATAACCGTAGCCCCTGATTTTCTAGCCGCTTTGTAGGTATTATCGGTACTACCATCATCAACAACGATAACTCCATCAGTATATTTTAAGGCGCCTTTCACTACTTTAGAAACTGTTTTTTCCTCGTTATATGCGGGAGATACACAAAGTATTTTCGACATTTATCCTCATCTCTTATATTTTTAGATTGTACGCGTCCAATTTTTATAAATTTTTACGCTTTTGAAATTGCTGCCTATTAAACACGGATTCGTATATTTTTCAAGGTGTATAGACGAATTATTAAATTATTTATAACAATTTTTGGTGATGTCCACGCTTTACTTGTAAGTTTCTGTTTGGT
>DXJA01000033.1 GCA_019056875.1 Candidatus Jordarchaeum madagascarense | reverse complement strand
TTTAATAAAGTTTTTAGGTGGCTTAAACCATCAAAAACACATCGAAGAATGCAAAACCACTAATTGTGCAACACAGCAACATTATCTAAATATTTAAATACATATTACTAGTAAATATATTTGATTCTGGTTTTTGAGGAGTGGTTCACCCTTGTCTTGTTCAAAGATAGAGTTTGAGGAAGCTCTATTCCTCTATGAGAGCGGTTTGGAACTAGTAGAGCGGGAAGATTGGCAGGAAGCACTTTCACGATTTAACAGAGCTTTAAATATTTTTGATAGAGTGGGTTCCAATATAGAGATTAGTCTTTGCTTGAAGGCTTTGGGAAAAATTTACGGTTATCTTGGAAGATGGATTAAGGCTATTGAATATTTCGAGAGGGATCTGGAAATACAGAAACAAATGGGAAACCAGCAAGAGCTTATGGAGGATGTGGATAGTCTCATAACCTACTATACGAAAAGCTGCAATTTTGAAAAAGCCATAAATCAGTTACAACAGATGCATGGCATCTTTGAAAAATCAGAAAAACATAAGGAAGTGGTTCGCGTCCAGAGCTATTTGGGGCAGGTCTATGAGAGTATGGGAGACGTGGAACAGGCATTAACTCATTATATAATGGCTTTCAATTTAGGAGAAAAGCTAGACCTACCCAACACCATTAAGCTTGAAACAAAAATTTGTAAGTTAAAAAGTGGGAAGCATCACAAAAAAGAAATTACCGCAAAACTAGATGATATGGAACTGCCTCAGTTTGGGGTTCGAAGCGCTGGCGGTGCAAGGGCAGAATCCCAAGCGAAGAATTATGCAGATGTGTTGAGCGATTTAGATGAATTGAGCAAAAAAAAGATTTTGGGAGAAAAAGATGAAAGCAAAGTGGATCAGGAGAAGATTTGGATTCCCTCAAAAGAAATTCCCCATGAAGAACCGAAGCTCTATTTGGATATAGTATACCAGCAAACTTTGGAGGCAAACAAAGAACAAGTTTTGAAAATAGTTCTTGGAGAAAAGACTAATATTTCAGAATTATCAAATCTAACCAAAGAAAAAATTGGTGATTACACATTTGAGGTGCTTGTCTTAGCCCCTGATTTCGATATTCCTAAGCCTCGTGGGAAACTTGAGATTCTTCCTGAAAAGGAATCAAAAGCTCTAACGTTTAGGCTTACTCCGAGGATGATGGGAAGACACCAGATTTCCCTCGAATTTTACCATCTTGGAAAATTACTGCTCAAAAGGGTCGCAAATATTTTTGTTAAGGAGGAACCCGAGGAGGTTTGCAAAACTCGGGACAGAGTCGAGCTATCGTTGTGTACCGACTGGGAATTGGATGCAACTCTTAGAATTCACCGCATTAAAAATCGGTTTTACTTCCACCTCTTCACCAAGCATGCAGATGATTTTGCTTCAGAGACTAGTGTGCATGGTGTAAGTGAGCTTGATCAGATTACTTCTGAAAGGCTGCAACTACAGATGAGAAACTTTACTTACGACGGAGAGCATCCCCAAAGAGCAATGACTATTCTCAGTGAGATAGGTAGAAAAGTGTACAGTTTAATTCCAAAGGGGGTAAGAGAGGGAATAAGTCTTCTGAACCCTAGATATCTGATTATTGAAACAGAGGATCTTTTTGTACCCTTTGAGCTTGCCTTTGATGGTGAAGAATATCTCTGCCTCAAATACTGTTTGGGAAAAAGAATCCTCAACGAAGAAAGAAACTTTGAAGTTCCACCAAACAGAATAGGGGACGAAAAATTAAGAACAAAACTCATAATTGCCCAACCAGAAAGGGAAATGATAATTTCCGAAAAGGAATTCCTTAAAAGCGTGGAAGCAAGTGGCCTATTAATCTTAGACGAGGTGGGGGAAAAAGTCGACAAAAAAAATCTCACAGACCTCCTTTCACAAGGAGGAGATATCGTTCATATACGCTGCAGAGGAGTTTTCGATGAAAAAGAACCCGCCGAATCAAAACTACTCCTAAGTGACGGCATTCTCCAATTGAAGGACATAGAAAAACTCAACATAACGAACAAACCGTTAATTTTCGCAGATATTCGTGAAGAAAGCATGGATTGGAAGGAGCCCGGAATCAGGAGATTCGTGGGAATAGCCGCGTTAGCTAAAGCCTTTCTGGGAGGAGGAGCTTCAGCTTTCATTGGATCCTCACTGCAAATCCCTGATCACCTGGTATCTGAAATAATGATTAAATTCTACGAAAAAATTATAGTGAACGGAAAACAATTAGGCATAATTATGAGAGAAATTAAAAAAGAGCTTAAACAAAAATATCCCGGAGTTCTCTGGGCAGCATTCAACCTTTACGGAGACCCAACACTAAAACTTGCCCTCAAAAAACAATAAAAAAGAAAAATATATGATAGGTCTCTTTTTCTATGTTTCATTGAAGTCCGGAGAGTAGGTCATTGGAAGATTAAAATTTTGCGCCATTCTGAATGTATCTGTTTATCTCCGTTTTTTCGTTTCTTCCCAATCCGCTAAGAAGGCTTGGAGATCTTCTTCGTGTTCGATCTCGTCCTCCAGAATATCGAGTGCCATATTGTAGGTGACTGGATCTTTATCTTTGACTGTGTCAAGCATTTTTTTGTAAACTTCAATTGCACACTGTTCGCCTTTTATATTCTGCTCCAGTATGGGTGCTACAAAGTGGTCTTCTGGCGCTTCGTATCCACAGTTGGTCATTTTATACCAATCCTCTGGCTTAAGAATTGGTGTACCGCCAAGCTGTATTATTCTCTCCACCAGCATTCCCGCATGCTTGAGCTCCTCCTCTGCATGTTCCATGAGTTCACCAGCAACTGCGCCTCTCATCGGGCCCACAATAATCTTTGCGCCTATCCAGTACTGGTAGTAAGCTAACCATTCGTCTGCAAGTGCCTTGTTAAGCATTTCAATGAGTTTCTGTAAATCCATACCTACTATTTCTCTTGCTTTACTTCCCATTTTTTTACCTCCCAGATTTATTCTGATTTTATCGGGTATTGATTCCAAGTTTTTCAAAAAAATGCAATATAGATTCTAATTTAGATTAAACGTTTATTAATTTTTTTGTATTTAGGAATTGGTCAAACTTCTATCTCTCTAGTTATTATACTAGGTGGAATCGCAGGAATGCTTGTATAATTGAGAATTTTAAAATATTAAATCAAGTTATTTTTCTGGGCAGTGATTTAAAAAATAAGTATGTACGGGTAAATAGAGCTTACCTAATTAACTCTTTAAAGGCATTAATTTTAATAATATTTCTAGTCGTTACCCTCTTTATTACAATAAACATGAATTTGTAGTGTTCATTTTAAGATATATAACTATGAAGCAAATGGGTTCGTAATCTAATTAATTGATTCCCTCTGCTTCAAGTAGCTATCTAGGTTTTGGTTAGTATCATTACAGAAATCGAGTGCGCTGGGAGGGCGTATTCTATTTTGTCTGGGAGTTGATGGAATTCTCTCTGGTTTAGGGTAATTTCGTTTTTGTGGTAATCATTTTTTGCGTGTATATTAGGCCCGTTTATTTCCTTTATGGTCAGTTTATCATATGATCTCAGTTTGGGTATTTCTACCTCTGTTGGCAGTTCTTTTTTGGGGTGAGAGTTTATTATAAATAAGCTGAGCGTTTTGCCATCTTCACTTATGGTTGCGGAGCAGTCTATGTACGGTATTTCTTTTCTTTCTTTTAGGAGGCCTAGGGGTTCGAATGTGAATTTTGGGGAGAATATTTCGGTACTGATAGCGTATTTCTGAGTGTTCTCCCTATATAGTTTGATAACATCATACAGTGCTGTGTGAAAAACATTCTCTCCACTTGTTTGGATGACGCCTATGACGTTAACCAATTGTGAAATGTTAGCCATCTTTACGATGTTCGAAAGTTTAATTATCTTGTTTAGCACCAAAGCAGCCCACAAACCATCTCTAAGGCTGTAATTCGCCTGTAAGAGCTGGTTGAAATCCCACCATAGATTCCACTCATCGAAAGCGATTTTGATTCCGTGGTTTTTCCCCATCACAGACTCAATGGTCGCCCTAACCCATTCCAGTATTTCCTGAAACCGGTAAGATGAAGCTATGATTCGCCTATAGGTTTTCGTGTCTTCCCTGATTTCTGATCCGCCCTCCTCTGGCAAGGCTCCGGTAAAGTAAAGGTGAACCGATAGATAGTTAATATATTTACCCGCCTTTTGAAGAACTGTTTTTGTCCAATCCGAGAAACGGTGGTCTGCACCCACTGCAACCAATTCTATTTCCGAATCCACCGCCTTCATAGCATCATGATACTCGATAAACTTTTCTGTGTACTCTTCCGCGGACATGTGGCCCGTTTCCCAAGGTCCGTAAAGTTCGTTTCCGATTCCCCAGTACCTGACTTTATAAGACTTTAAATGTCCATACTTTGCTCTTAGTGAGCCAAAACGAGTGTCAGTGTAGCCATTACAGTATTCAACCCAATTCGCGGCTTCTTCAGGAGCCCCTGAACCCACATTCACGTTGATGTAGGGTTCTGCCCCCACATTTCTACAGAACATGATGAATTCATCAGTACCGAACCGATTAGTCTCTTGTGGGCCAAACTCTGGGCCCAATAGACTCCAGGGCAGGTTCTCTCTGACTGGTCTCTCCTCAACGGGGCCTATCCCATCCATCCAATGATAATTATCGGAAAAGCATCCACCGGGCCATCTTATAACCGGCGGTTTTAAATCCATAATGCTTTTAATTACTTTCTCGTTAAGAACCCCCTTTTCAGGGTCCCATATTCCCCCATAGATGCATTTACCCAAGTGTTCAATAAAATGACCGTAAATAAGCGGGTCGATTTCACCCAAAACTTTTACCGTAAAAATTGAAACCGAAGCCCCAGCCAACATAGAACCTCCATCCAGAACTGGAAAGACGTTAAACAATTATTTGCACTCATTATAAAAACATTACCTACAAATGGATGCTCTAGGGAAGGGAGCTAAGAAAATACGCAATGTCTCGAAAACAAAATAAAAAAAAGATTGGGGTTTGGACATATCATTATGGGGGAATTAGAGATTTCGGGATGAGAAGAAAACTGCAGCCCAAAGAATAAAAGCTACCATTATCAGTACAAAACCGATAAGCGCAAATATGCATCCGAGTATCGCAATGATATCGATCCACACTAAGACGTAGGGCACTAAAAAGCAGGCGCCTATAATGCTCAAGATTCCTGCAGCTAAAGAAGCCGAAGAATTCCCAGTAGATTCACGTACAACGATACTAGACACACCGAGCAAGATGAAAGTAACAGCGAGAATTACCAGACCCAGCCAGATATAGAGAAAATTCGGTCCAAACAGTGGCAACAAGTAACCGAAAGGATAGTAATAAAATGGATACATCCAAGGGTATGGTGTTTTTAATTCTTGTGCCGCAATTCCCAAAAGGATAAACAAAGCTCCTAACGTGATTCCTGCACTACCAAAGATAAGACCCACAACACCCATAGCTCCTCCGCCCGTTCTGTAAGCGCCATAAAAACCAATTCCGGTTAGAATACCACTCACAATAAGAAGTATAACTAATATGATCGAAATTACTCCGAACCAAGAACCACTGCTATGAACGGGTAAGAAGAAATATGCAAATTCGTCTAAGAAAAACCAGTAATCAAAAAAGTCCGAGACGTAGCGATACAAATCCATTAAGTATGTGATGTTGTATATACACCATAGTATCCCTGTGACTCCCATTAAAGATCCGAGTATCCCTCCAGTTCCACCTGTGTAGAATGCTGCTCTAGACAATTTCGAACCTCCTAAAACCCTTGCACTTTTTAACATTTTCTTGATAAAGTTCTATATTAAGTTTACTATTGTGTCAGAAAACTCCTATCAAAAATGGAAAGAATGTTAAATAGATTTCTACTCATTATAAAAGCCTTCCCAAAAGTCAAAGATTTCAAAGCTAAAAACTGTAAAACGATATTTCAGAAATAAAAAAAAGATGGTTGGAATTGGTTTTTTCGGGGAATCACATATTCCTAGAGCTGAAGAAAACCACTGCCCAAAGAATGAATGCTACTAATATTAGTGCGAAGGAAATGAATGCAAATATACATCCCAGAATCTCAATCATAATTACATCTACCAGCAACACGAGCCCATACGGGAAGAAGAAACAGGCACCTATAATACTCAAAATTCCTGCCGCCAATGAAGCCGAGGAATTCATAGTCGAATTACGTACCGCTATACTAGACACGCCAAGCACAATGAAAGTAATTGCAAGCACTATTAGTCCTCTCCAGACATCAAAAAAAGTTGGTCCAAACAGGACACTGACGAACATAAAACTGACGTCTAACGAAGAGAAGAGAAATGGGTTAATTTTGAGAGTTGAAACTCCTAGAAAAATGAAACTAGCTCCAATGGTTATTCCTGTAATAGCTGAGATGAGTCCCACTATGCCCATAGCTCCTCCCCCTGTTCTGTAGGTACCAAAGAAACCTAAACCAGTGAAGATACCGCTCACAATAAGAAGTATGATAAGTATTACCGAAAGCAAATTGAATAATGCTAAGCTAGTGTGGACAGGTGCAGTAAAATATGCAAATAGCTGACAATCCGTGACCAATTTGCTAGGTATAATAAATACTGGTCCAGATCCATTATGTATCTTATATTATAGACACACCAAATTAGTCCAATGGCTCCGGTTATGGAACCGAGTATAGCCCCGACTGTACCTGCATAGAATGCTCCTCTAGTCAACCTCCTACCTCATTAACCTTTATTTTTAAATTATTTGTGGATAACTCCCTATATTAAGTTAACCAATAGGGCAAAATTTGATTAAAAAAAATACATACTAAGAAACAGAATGGAAAATGTTTACTGTTATTGTAAAATTTAAATAGTTATTTATGAAATAAATTAACACTGGAGGTTATGTGGTGAAGGGAAGTGAGGGTTCCTTTGTCGCTAACTCTGTTCTTATTGTGTTACTGGTTAGTAGTCTGGTATCCTATCTTCTAGGTCTCCTCAACGGTTTCATAACTTGGTTTGGATTTTTTGTATCTTTCTTTTTTGGAATTTTCCGCCAGTTTTATTTGTTTCCTCTTTGGTTTTTTTCTATTTATCCCAAAAGTTCTCTAGTGTATCTTTCAAGCGTCCTCATTCCCAGCTATAGTGTTACTCCTGCCACCCTATTCTTTTTGATCTCTACAGGCCTCGCTCTTGGGCTTATCCTGCTCGGCAGATTGTTTGAAGGCACTTTATTCATATTTTCGGCAGTTCTAATAGGTGTCATTCAGTTTATACTAGTCGCTTCTGTTACTGGCTTTAACCCCTCAGGAACCAGTCTAACAATTCTCTTTACCGACCCTGCGGGTGTTCTTCCCTATGGAGTGATTTTTTTCCAGAAAAATATGGTTCCCCTTTTGGCTTCTGAGATTTTTCTAAGTGTGGGATGTGGAATTGGACTCAGGTTAAACTATGTTCATATCAAAGATCTGCTGGGAAGAATCAAAGCTCCGAACCCAGATTACTTTAGAATTCTCAAATCTGCTAGCGATAAAATAAGTCTATATGGTTTCATTCCATTGTTGATTTTCTTAATTCTGCTATTATCATACCAACTTGTACTTCAATACGAGTTCCCTAACTATTATCCCTTTCTGGGTCTTCTGAAAGGATTTAACGAGCCCTCCGCAATATTTTTTGGGCTGTAGAGTTGCTGATTGTATTTGTGTTCTTGCCAATTTTGCGAAGTTATAACAAATTGTACAATTTTTTGGCCGATGGCTACTTACCCTATATTGAGAGCATGCTAGAGGAGAAACCAATCCTTAGTTATTACGAGATTATGAAACAACTGGGCATTGAGGAAGTAAATGAAAGACAATTCAAAGAACTTTTAAATAGTGTTTACTCCTTTCCAAAAAGAGAGGCAACCCCCTTTGGCATCTACAAGGAATACTGCTATGCGAAGAAACCACTAGTAGGAATAGCCGAAAAGGAGATCAAAAAGGAGGACAAAGCGGACCTTTACAAAATAGCCACAGAGCTATTCGTACACCCCGAAATCGTGACGGGAATTTACAATCTCCTAGCATTCGAGGGAGCAATTAAGGGTGTCATAGTGACGAATGAAGGGGTTATTACTAAAACCCAAGACCGAATATTCGGAAGGTTTTATCAATGAAACTCCCTAAAGATTTCTCATATATAATAGTTTTAATAAGCAGAAACAAGCAAATATTAATAATATCGCCCAAGAAATTCAAGTTGATCCCAAAACTCTTAACAGAATCTATGCTTTGCTTAGAGCAGAGAAGCTTTTGGGAGAGGTGAAAATAAAAAAAATAAAAAAACACCTTACCCGGCAATCAAAACCCAAAAACTAGAATCTGAGGTGGAACAAGAATGAAAACATTTTCCCTTTCTCTTAAGAAGACAGTTCTACCATTATTTTGTGTTAGCTTGTTAATATATATTATAGGCATCTTTCAGGGTTTCTATACGGGTTTTATAACTTACATAGGCTATTGGACCACAGCTCATCCGTCTATAACCCTTTATTTTCAGCCGATATATGTTTTCGAAATTTATCCTAAATTCGTTCTAATGTTTTCACCTGTGCGACAATTACTATTTTATGATAGGTTCTCCATCATCAGTGTTGTCTTCCTAGTTTCTGCAATTTCCGCCATTCTTTTCGTCTACTTTAATAAAATTAGTGCCGCCTTGTTTTTTTCTGTATTAGGTTCTTTATTCGCAACCATGCACTATATTTTATTAGGACACTTGATTTAGTTCAGTCGGAGTTACAATTAATGTTTATAATTTCCCATCTCCCTTAAACATATTTCCGATAGTTATTTCTTCCAGAAATCTATACTTAATAGTTTTAACCGGTATATTGTTTGTAATCGGAATGAATATTCTATTTACCAGAGTTTACCAGCAGAAAAATAAGCAAATACCTAGTCTAACACTCCAAGAAAAATTCAGTGAACTCAGAGCCATTTTCAGATTAATAATGTTTCCTTTTGGAATTATGTTGTTAGTAATCTATGTTATAGGATCATCCGGCTGGCTAATTCCCTATGAATTTCCATATTTCAAAACAAGTGAAATCGTGCCAATAACTATTCCTATCTATATGGTATTTAATTATTTACTAAGTATTAGTCTACCAACTCTTCTTGGATTAAATAATTATAATCGTGCAACAAAAATTTTAGCCAATACTATCTTACCAATCTTAGAAAGCGAATTTGAGAATAGGGAACCCCTAATCCGAATCTGGACCTTTAAAAATGAAATCGGACTTAAATCTGTAAACATGGCATTTTTTATGGAGGTGCTGGGTATTGCCTCCAAAATCGCCGAAAAGAAGGAAACCATCCACTTCGGAGTTTTGAGGAACCATATTTACCTCATAGAGCCTTTAATAAAAACGATTGAGGAAAATATTAGGCAGAAGGGTCAAGCAGACATTAATGAAATAGCAACAGAAACACACAGTAACCCCAAAATTCTAAGACTAGCTTGTATAAAATTAAAGAAAAGAAAAATCTTAAAAAATGTGACGATTACACCTAAAAGAATAAAAACAATCAATCAAAACCAGAAATCTAACAATCCTTAGAACCATTGAGATATTGGAATACTAAAAAAGACTAGTGAAGCACAACCGTTTCTGGGGACTTCTGTTTTTACTGTAACAGATATATATCCAGTTTGTTTTTTTACGGGTATTGGTGTTGGGGTTGTTGGGAAGTGTTTCTGAGGAATGATATGGATACTGAAAAAGCATTGAAAAGAATTTACATAAGTGCGTATTTGTTTTTTATAGTGTGTCTTGTTCTCCTTTTTGCCTATCTTTGGTTAGCTGGAGTCTAATAGAACAGCAGAATAATTGCCAATGCGGAACTAATTAAAAGGGCTGTAATTATGAGTTTTATTAGCCAGAGTGGAGGTAATCCTTCTTCTTGTTGCTCTCCAAGTTTTGTACGCACTCTGCGATACCGCCAGTATGCAATATAGTAGCTAGACGAACCGGTGAGGATCAGAATCAAGCCGACAGCGACAGCTATCCAACCTCCGGTTCCAAAATCAATAAAACGAGCAATAGCCAGCCCCGCAACCACCGCAGCCAAACCGGTACGCAGCCAGGCGCTGAAGGTACGCTCGTTAGCCATTGAGGTACGCTCTTCCGCTAAGCGGGTGCGCTCATCAGCTAGCAGAGTTCGCTGCTTCGCCAACTCATCACTATTAATCTTCGAATCTTCCGAACTACTCGGGATTTCTGGCTGTCTTTTTAACCGACCACGAGGTTTTCTAGAGATATCTGAACTACCGTTTCTGGGCATTTTTTCCACTCCTAACTATGCTATAATCTCGTTGTGGGTTTTATATTTTCGATAATTTAAATCGGCTCAAATTAGTTATATTAGTTCACTATCTAAAATTTTGCGCCTTATAGATTTTCTTGATACTTATTTTTGTACGCTGTCAGGAGATTATTAAGATTATTCTTATTATGTTGCAGGATATTAGGTTTTAAGGATTGTAGGTTCTAGATCATAATGGGTTTTTGGTGTCTTTTTATTATAAAAGTAAAATAGAAGTTCATTCATTTATTAAAAAAATGGTTATCCTTACTTATCGGTCACTTCGAATTTGGCAATGTCTAGGTATGTGTTACTGTTTCGTGGCACATTCTTAGCATCAATAATTTCTATTCTTTTTTTGAATAATGGCCCGTCGTAAACGAAAGTATGATACTCACCATTCTCTCCGAGCACATCAACATTCTTTTCATTCTTGAGCTCCATAATTTCTTTCAAAAAAGCCTCATCCAGTTTGCGCCCCAGCCACTCATCCCCCAGAAATTCTTTTTTTACCATTATTACAATGGCCTCAAACCCAAGTCCAATAAATTCTTTGAACAAATCCACGGGATCAGCGCCGAAAAGTGGAGATAGACCTCTAATTCCAAGTTCTCTACACACTCGCTCGGTCCATTCCTTATGTTCTGCAATCCATACATCGCCAAAAATGCAGCCATCAACACCTTTTGCCTTCAACTCGTTTACCAGTTCTTTAAATCCCTGTTCATAAGTCTCCCAAGTAACCTCTCTCATAACGATAGGAATTCCTAGGGATTCGGACTGAGCCTCCAAAAGTTCCACTTTGATTGCATGCGACATAGATCTCCCTATGCTTGACACAAAACTCATCATATAGGAAACATTAACACCCTTACTGAGAGCCCTGTAGAGAGAAAGAGTACTCTCTTTTCCACCGCTCCAAGAGACTACAAACTTGGACAAACCGATCACCAGTTTAAATAGCTCAGTAAACCTGTTCAAGGAAAGGCTTATATCCTTTTT
>DXJA01000331.1 GCA_019056875.1 Candidatus Jordarchaeum madagascarense | reverse complement strand
TATTAACAAATAATAATTTTCATTCATGGAGCGGAGAGAATTGTATAGTGAGGAAGAAATCAAAAAGGCTGCAAAGGATATTATCAATTCAGAAAAAATTGTTGTGCTCACTGGTGCTGGTATCTCTACCGAGAGCGGAATTCCTGATTTCAGAGGCAAGGACGGTTTATGGACAAAGTATGATCCTGAGGATTTTACCTATTCAAGATTCTTACAGAATCCAGCAAAGTACTGGGAAATGTCTGTTGAATTGGCTGAGTTTCTTCTAACTGCGGAACCTATGCCAAACCCTGCACACTTGGCACTGGCCAGGTTAGAGGAGCTAGGTAAGCTAAAATGTATTGTAACTCAGAATGTGGATGGGTTACATCAAGCAGCCGGAAACACAGATGTAATAGAGTTTCATGGGAATCTTCGTAGGGTTGTATGTATTGCTTGTGGAGAACACTTTCCTCACGAATTGGCATTGGAAAAAGCGATTAACGGGGAACTCCCACCACTTTGCGACAATTGTAAAGGAGTACTAAAGCCAGACGCAGTTTTGTTTGAAGAACCAATCCCCAGACATGCTCTAGAAAGAGCATTACAAGAAGCTAGAGACTGTGATCTAATGTTGGTTATTGGAACTTCTGCTGTGGTCTATCCCGCTGCTGAGTTACCCCGGATTGCCAAGGAGCGTGACAGCTATCGTGCAAGCCTCTTTGGATTTTCTAGCCAGTCGAGAGTATTAGATTATACAAAGGGCGCCAAAGTTATTGAAATAAACGCGGAACCAACACCATTGACGGGTATTGTTTCAGATTATCTAATTGAAGGGAAAGCAGGAGAGATACTTCCTAAAATAGTAAAGGAAGTGGAAGCACTATTAGGTTATTAAGAACTATTATTTTTCCAACTAGAAATTGTAAACCCTCTTTGAAACAATAGCTTATTGATAAAAATATGCACTCATAACATAAATCCTCTCATAAAATTACTGATTTGACGCTGGGGGATTGTAAACTCTGTCAAATATACTTTTTATAATAGCATCTAGATTTAGATCGTCAAGCGAGCGTGCTAGTATTTTATTGGAGAATTTGGACTTCGATAGCGTTTTTTTAAGTTTTCCAGAGGAACTTGTAGAAAGTTTGAATCTTTACAGTTCAGGAGATATAATTGAAGAAGAATTTTGGAATGACTATATAACTCTAACCGGGTTATCCGCACCCTTTGTCAACTCTTTAAAATATAAACTAGGACCCCTCATCAAAAAATTACCTTCAATTAAGCTTAAACATGATTTTGAAATTAACTGCTTTGAAGATCTTCAATATCATAATCAACTAAGAGGCTTGACAGAACAGATGCTTTTACAAGAATTTAGATTACGTGCAACAGGAAAGATAGACACAAATGAATGGCGCGAATTAATTCGTGAAGAGTTGGAAATTCTAAAATTATTAGAAGAAAAAATGGTTGAAAATATCCTACAAAAAGGGATGAATTATAAAAATTCAGTTATTGTCTTAGCGGGATTTATGAAGAACCTCAAACGAAGACTAAGTCCCAATTATAATGTCAAAGTTATTTGTTTAGAACATTACTGGAAATCACCACTAGAAGTTCTAAAAACATTATTTAGGTTGAGCGGGGTCGATAATATTTCCGATAACATCGTCAAGCTATGCGTAAAACAGCATTTAAAATACCTCGACTACATACTACTATATGACGACGTTGACACTTCCCATGCTAACTGGGTTAGAGCGTTTAAACCATATAAAAAATTCCAAACGCATGAAAATTAAACAAAAATTCGTAAACTTTATTTAACTTACTTGTGTTCACGCTGGCTAATAAACCACTTATTATTTTAAGGTTACAAGACTCATTTAGTTTACTCTTTATTCCATATCTCTTGCGCCCAGTTATTTCAGTAAAAAGTTTAGGTGCAGTGAAGCTAAATAAAAAATTAAAATACTCGATAAGCTAATTACTAATGACTGATGTTAAATTTATAAAACAAAATTCAACAATAAAATAATTCCCTTAATAAGGGGGATTTGTATTATTAAATTACGGTCATTCGTCTGAATAGTTATTTGATTGTGGGCAACCGGAGGACTTCCAATGGAAGAAGTGCAATTAGGGAGTTTAACTGATTGGTTGGAGAACAAGCTTGGGAAAAAATTGGAATCATTTAAGCGTGATGGACAAAAATCTTGTGACAGAATTGAACAGCTAATAAGTGACCTGAAGGATGCTTTTCAACGTTTAGGAAGTAAAGAAGAGAAGGTGGCAAGCGAGCTTGCTCAAAAATCTGCAAAACGCTTCGTAGAAAAATCTGCCCCTTCGGTTGAAAATTTTGTAATTCCAGACGCGATAACATACAATAATATGGAAATTTTAAAAAATGATTTAGAAAAAACAGTAATGTCAATTGGCCAATATGGACAAAGATGGGTGCCCAAAATGGCTCCCTGGTACAAATCAGAAATCGCTGAAATAGATCTCTACTTGAAAAGGTTAGGAAAAGAGTTCCAAGACTTGCAAAAAATATTAACTAAAAAGTATTCTGACATGAAAGACTATGAATCAATTTCAGGCGTGATTGAAGAAATAAGAAAAGAACAAGAAATTGCTAACGAACTTGTGAAACAAAAGAAAGAATTATCAAAAAATCTTAACAAATTTGAGGAGGCCAAACAAGAAAAGCATAGCGAATTAGAGGAGCTTAAGGAAAAAACTTTGGTAAGCGACATCACAGATGTAGAAAGGGAATTAAAATCAGTCGAAGAAGCCATAATGCGGGAATTACGCTTTTTTGAGAAACCCTTCCGAAAACTAGACAAGCTAGTAAATGATGATGTGGTTCGCATTAGCAGCGAGCATTTAAGCACGTTAAGAAATTATCTTGACAATCCCCTCGCTTCATTCCTTTCCGAGAATGATAATTGTTCTCGAATCAAATCCCTTTTGACCCGGCTAAATGAAATTTTAGGAGAGGAAATGCTGGGACTCAAGGGAAGTAGACGTAAAAAGGCAAGGGACCAAATTGG
>DXJA01000003.1 GCA_019056875.1 Candidatus Jordarchaeum madagascarense | reverse complement strand
ATTAGACGTATATTAGGAAAATTTTTATTTATTAATGTCATGTATTCTTCTAAGGAGTAACTTGATGGGAATTCGTTGGAGAGGTACTGCCATTGATATACAACATTTACATTTTAACAAGGGATGGTTTGTGTATTCTTCACCGTAAGTACGGTGGTTTAGAGATTGATGAAGCACTTGTTACTGGATTTTTAAGTGCCATCTCATCTTTCAGTAGGGATATTAGTGGCGAAGAATTTGATATGATTGTGCTGGGGGACAAACAGTTTGTTTCTATACCTTCTGATAACTTGATTTTTGTTGCCTACAGCGATAATGGTGACAAGACAAAAAATATACTTTTCAAAATAAAAGAAGAATTTATTAATAGTTATAGTCAGATGGATAACTGGAACGGGGATAAAAGAGTGGTTAAAGATTTTGTTCCCGTAGTAGATGAGATAGTTGGAAAATCGGGAGATACCGGACTTTTGGACTTCACAGAGGTTAGAAAGTTCTTCGATACAGTGAAAAAGAAAACCAGCTCAATACAAACAGCGGATATAGATTTAGATTTCAAAAATTTCACTAACTCCCTTAAGACTCGTGTAAAGTCCTTAGGAGAAGCCAAAGAAAAAATTACCGAATTTTATAATAAGAAAATTAGGAGAAAAGTAAATACTTAAGTATTAATAATGAATCCAGGGTTAGGATTCTTGTATCAAGTCTTGCAAAATTTCTGCAATTTCTGGGAGGTCAAAATAGTTCATTTTCAGTTTGGGAATAATTTTTTTAATTTGTTTAGTAGTGCCCATGATGAGCACTGTACACTTTTTGGTTTCGAAGTCGATTACACCCTCGGGTATTGCTGCATCCCCACCAGCAGAGAGCATATGTTGTTTCAATGAGAGAGCCGCAGGAGCGCTAATGTTACTTACAAGTATATTGTGGTGTGCTGTTTTGTCTTTCATCATTTGAATTCCGGGTTCACTAACACCGATAACTTTCATCATTTCCGCCCCATCGTCTTGATCCCTAAGAAAGTCCAATTCAATTGCATTGTAGATATTCTTTTCTGCAATCCTAGTTTTTTTGGTTATTGCTTCCGCTACTTTAACGGTCTCCTTTGCTTGTTTAACATCATGAGTTCGAATAGCATTAACTCCGTTAAAGACAGCTATGGTTGTTGCTGCTAAAGAACCAATCAGCCTTTCCTCAGGATTCTCAAGACCTAGTATCTGTCCGATAAAGAATTTTCGGGACACCGCAACCGTGAGGGGTTTTTGGAGAGTTTTGAGCTTGATTAGGTCTCTTATTAATGCTAGGTCGCATTGGTATGGTTTTCCAAAGCCGATTCCCGGATCTATAATAATTTTCTTTTGATCCACTCCAGCTCCTTTTGAGATCTGAATGCTCTTTTTTAATGATTCCCTAACCTCACCAATTTTTTGGGCGTCTCCCGGTTTTTCTATAGCCGCCATAAGTATTACCGGAACATTGTACTCCGCAACTATTCTAGGTAGCTGGGGGTCTGTTTTGAAACCGCTCACGTCGTTAACAGCGTTGGCACCTTCATTCAGACCCGCCTCCGCAACCTTTGCTCTCTGCGTGTCTATTGATATTGGAAAATCCGTTACCTCTCGGATAGCTTTTACAGCTCCAACAACTCTTTCCAGTTCCATCTTCTCTGAAACAAACCGGGTGCCATAAATCTCTGGAGGCGCGGTCGACGCCGCTCCTAGGTCAATATAGTCTGCTCCTTCTTCTATAAGTTTAAGAGCGTAATCCATTATTTCCTTGGGAGTAGTACGAACCGACTCTTTGTAGAAAGATTCTGGACTTATGTTTAGTGCTCCAAAGATTCTAACCGGAAAACCATCGCCGATTTTCAGATTTCCGAAATTTGCTGCCTCCATAATTTCCCTCCAAGACTGCTTGGCAACAAACAACTTTAATACCTCCTCTTATTTTTATCCATTGGTCGAAAAAGGAGATGAAAAACGCGTGGTTATGACCCTTTGCCCGCTACACACAAAAATCCTAGTCCCAGGAGACAACCTAACCTCAATAATCATAAAAGGAATAGAAGAGCAAAGTGCGCCGCTTGAAGATGGTGACATTATTGTTATCGCATCCAAAGTCGTTGCTAGTGTAGAGGGAAGAATAGTGAGACTTAGTGATGTTAAACCCTCAGAAGAAGCTTACAGGATTTCAAAAGAAACCGAATTAGAACCCGAATTCGCTGAACTCGTAATCAGAGAATCGGAAATAGTATATGGGGGAGTCTTTCGAGCACTGCTTACCTTAAAGGATAACATTCTTCAGGCAAACTCTGGTATCGACAGCTCAAACGTCCCAAAAGGCTACGCAATACTACTACCAGAAAACTCCACAAAAAGCGCTCATAAAATAAGAAACGAAATCTACCAAAAAACCGGACTCAAAATAGGAGTTATAATCGCCGACAGCAGAACACACCCTCTAAGACTAGGCAACGCCGGGTTCGCCCTCGGAGTGGCGGGCATCATACCAGTGGCAGATGAGCGGGGAAAAAAAGACCTTTACGGAAACACTTTGAAAATAACTAGGAGGGCCATAGCAGATAATCTCGCGTGCGCCGCAGAAATATTAATGGGCGAAGGAAACGAACAAAACCCAATAGTGATCATAAAAGGCGCACCGGTAGAAATGACCGAAGAATATATAGATGAATCTCAGATGATAATACCACAAGACCAGTGTATGTATTTCGGAACACTATTCAAATAACTATGTCTATTCCATCCATTATCCATTTTAAATGAAGTGAAATAATTCTTAACAAGTCGAAAGCGCCCAAAAAATTGGTAACACAAAAACTTGGGGGGAAAGATTGAAATTTGCTTCGCATCTAATGTTAAATAAAAGCAAATAGTATGGTGAATGTTCTTGAAATCTAACGAAATAAGCTGGGAAATCGGAGACATAATCAAAGTAAAACTATACAAAAAAGGCATAGATCTAAAAAAGTTAGATTTAGAAGATCCAATATTCATACAGGGATTCAGTGGAATTGGAAATGTTGGCCTTATTGCGGTTCGCCATATGTTGACTGAGGCCAAGGCGCGTCCTCTGTTTGAGGTTATGAATTTAGATATGCCTAGTGTCGCGTTTGTGCAGGATGGTTTGTTTGCGGATTGGTCCAATATTTTTTCGGTTACTGTTTATCTGTGGCGAAGGCCCAAGGGCAGTAGGGATATTCTTTTTTCGTGTTCGTATACTCAACCTTTGACGCCCATGGGTAGTAATATTATTGCTCATGTGCTTCTGAAGAATCTGGGCGATATGCGGGTTAAAGAGTTGATTTCTTTGGGTTGCTTCGGGACTAACAATTATGTCAAGAACCCCAAGGTTTACGTGTCTGCAACTAACAAAAAAGTGTTGGAAGATTTTGGAAAAGTATCTAACGTTGTTCCATTGACTGATGGTAGAATATCGGGTCTAAATGGAATAATGCCTCTGACGGCTTCCTCTTATGACATGCTGGGGGTTTCTCTTCTTGCGGAGGGACTTTCGCGAATAAGTTTTAATCCCAGATCGTCAAAGGCGTTGATTGAGGTCTTAAACGCTCGGTATGACATGAATATAGATATGGGAGCTCTGGATGTTTATAGCGAAAAACTGGAGAAGGAGATAGATAAGCTCAAATTAAGATTGCCCGCTGAGCAAATTGGTGTCCCAGAAGCTCGTACAGATACAGATGTGGACTCGTACTATACGTGATCTTTCGATTCGTGTTAAGCCTTATAGCAGTATACAATCTTTTTTAAATCATAATTTTATTTGGATAGAATATTGTTCTGTTAGAAAAATTCGGGATGTTCTGTTTTTGACGACTTTATAAGAGTTAGTTGATTGTGTTTTTGGGTGTATTCTGATTCCAGAGAAATTAGATTATGTCAAATTTAATAGTTTGAAAAATTAGAGGAAGTTATGGTAAATAGTAAAATTAGATAAGTTAGAGTTTTTTGTGTTGGAATTTTTACTTAAAGT
>DXJA01000330.1 GCA_019056875.1 Candidatus Jordarchaeum madagascarense | reverse complement strand
TCTCACGGCATCACCACACAAAGGGATGCTAAAAAACGCATCAAACCCAAAAAAACTTAACCCCAGAATCGAACGAAACTACATCGCCCTTTAAAAGGGACATTACTTTTATAGAGGTTTTAAAAGGAACAGTAAAAGTAATTTCAATGTTATTCACGTAATAAGTCGCCTTCTTATAACTTGCAATAGCGCCGACCATTTTCCCAACATGTTTGGCAAAATTAAATTTAACATCCAATGAAGGGAAGGTCATTGAAAAAAATTAAAATTTGCCATAGTAATTATAGAAAGATATTAAAATACTGATTTTCAAATAATTTTGAGACGGATATGAGCGATATTAAAGTATCTATTATAGTACTTGGATATAATGGTGAAAAATACTTAAGAGATGCATTTGATTCTCTTTTTAATCTTAATTTTTCAAAAGATTATTACGAGATTATCTATGTGGATAACGGTTCAACAGACAATAGCTGCAAAATTGCCGAAGAATATCAAAATAAGTATAAGAATATTAGGGTAATAAGAAATAAAAGCAATTTGGGTTTTTCAGCTGGAAATAATATTGGAATAAGGGTTGCAAAGGGCAAGTACGTAGCTCTTTTTAATCAAGATGCTATCGCAGAGAAAGGCTGGCTTAGGGAACTCGTAGAACTCATGGAACAAGATCAAAAGATTGGCGCAGTCGGTGGGAAAATATTTTATTACAATTCTAATGATCTACAAGTCTCTGGAGCTAAAGTTTATTATGGTGGATTTTCCCGAAGCCGGGCTTTGAGTGACGAGGAGGGGAGTATTGATTATGTTTCGGGGTGCGCGATGCTTATAAGAAAAAGGCTCCTTGATGAAGTGGGTCTTCTCGACGAGGACTTGACTGCCTATTACGAGGAGACTGACCTTTGTTCTAGAATACGGAAAGGGGGATACAAAATTTACTATACTCCTAGAGCAGTTGTGTGGCACAACACTCCGAAGCGGTCAAAAAGATTATCTCAATATACAACTTACCATATGCATCGAAATAGAGTTATATACTGTTGTAAAAATTACAAGCACAAAAATATTTTCCTTGCTTTGGATTTATTGTTCTTCTTCAATATTTTTGCATTATACGAATTCGTTAGGGCGCCAGCAAACATAAGATTCATAAAAGATGTTTTAAGAGCTAGAAGTGATTCCCTAAAGTATTGCTTGAGAAGAAGACACCATTGAAATGATGCCCAACTGTGTGGGCGATATAAAAATACGGTTTTATTTAGAGAATCGGGAAAATAAAAGCCTTAAATTATCGAACTTATGGGTATAACAAAAGTACAAAGAAGAAGAGGATTCATCAGTTTCATAATTTGCCGACCCAAAGTTTTCTAATAAAAGGAATGAGTTATTACATACAACCTTTTCTTATTGAGTTATCATTAGGACATTCACAACATATTTTGACAGAACCCTCAATTTTCAAAGGTTCACTTTTTCTAGGTACACCTCTCGGTAGATCAAAACTCTATTTTCTCAAGCCATCTTCTCCTCTTCTAATTACCACCCTTAAAATGACTTTTAATAGCAGAAATCGATGTCCCAGCAGATGTTGGGCTCACTTTTTCGCACCGTTTTGAGGGGTGCGGCGCCTGTAGGGGTGAAGTTCCACAAGACTCCTCTCTTAAGAAGGCGGTGAATGGTCATGTGACTGAAGAGACCCTCGGAACCGATTAAGTTCTCTATTCTCCTTGAGCCCAGTTGGGGGTCTCCCTTCTTGATTGATTATCAGCTCCTGCACCGGCTGACCTATGATGCTGCCGCCTCTTCCTCCTCCTTTCTGGGCTGCTGCTTTTGGTCTTCCTCTTCTGTCCTCCAGTACCGCGGATCCTCCTCGGGTGAATTTCTTTATCAGTTTGAAGAATCAGCTCTTTGATATCTGGTACGCTCTGAGGATGTCCTCGAGGGGGGTGAGGTGCCAGCAGCGTTTGATCTCCAAGTTTTTTTGGGTGTACTCCGACAGCTCTTCAAGAGGGAGTATTACTTCATAGTTTTGCGGAAAATTGCACCCGAAAAGATTTTATTTTTGAAATCTGTTCATAGAAAGAAGAATCAACAAGGGGCTTTCGTCCCCTCTCATCTAGGAGTATGCACAACTTGCGAACTATTAAAAAAATAAACGTTTTAGTCGTTCCTGCGCATTTACTTTTGGGCGAGGGCTTTGGAAGTGAAGAAATGTGGGTAGTTAACATTATGAAATATATTGTCAGGAACTATAGCAATATATCTTTTAACGCGATTTGCGGCAGGTTCAGACTTGGAGAATGCATCCCTCGAATAACCATTTATAGCCTTTTAAATAAACATCCTTTACCTTTGGTTGATGAGCTGAATTTCATGGTTTTATATTATCATGTTGGAAGGAGGCTTTTGAAAGAAAAGAGGTTTGAGGTAATCCATCACATGTTTCCTTTTACCTTTAGGACTGGCAGAAATATGTTAGCGGTGCTAAATGGACTTGGTGGCAAGCCATTCGTAGTGGGTCCTTTACAACCTCCTCTAACCGTTAAAAATGTCTCAAGTTTTTTGAGGCAAGTCCGAAGCAATTTCCCCGAATCTTTGAAGTATTTCAAACTGATTAGAGCTATGAACGAAAAAACCCTTAGTGTGAGTGATGCCCTAGTCTTTGATAGTAAGAATTCTCTCGATCTTTATAAGCGAACTTATCATGATCTTATTAAGAATAAGAAACTGGTTGTTATACCTGCGGGGGTTGAAGTAGAGAAATTCAGATACACGCACCCAATAGCAAAGAAGTATTTGGAACTGCTTACAGTTGGTAGTTTAATAAAAAGGAAAGGCATCGAATATCTATTGCAATCCATGGTGTACATAATAGATGAATTAAGCAATGTTAGGCTTAGGATAGTGGGCAGAGGTTCTTATGAATCAACTCTAATGAAGATAACAAAGGAACTCGGAGTAGAAAATAAAGTAATCTTTGAAGGTTACGTGCTGAGAAATAACCTGGAAAGATATTACAAACTTTGTGATATCTATGTGCACCCAAGTCTTTCCGAGACTTTTCCATTAGCTATCAAGGAGGCGATGGCTTTAGGAAGACCTATAGTAGCAACCAAGGTTGGCTTTACAGATGAGCATGTCAAGGATGGTGTTCATGGATATCTGATACCGCCTAGAGATCCTAAAGCCTTAGCTGATGCAATATTGAAACTCCTTGAAAATGAGGAGCTTCGTAATAGGATGGGGTTAAATGCTAGAAAGTATGTTGAAGAGAATCTTCAATGGGATAGACTTGCGAAGAAATGGTACGAATTATATTCAGATTTAGCTGAGAAAAGGTGAACTCATTTATGCTAACATCTAACAACTTTGAATACTACAAGAGGGAAATGCGGTAACTCGACGAGCGCAGAATTCTTAGAATGTGTAGATCGAAAATATCCACTTAGTGTACATATAACAGGAATAATTGAATACAGAATACATATGTTCACATTTTTAAACCTGTAGTTAATAATAATCTTAGAAGTGCAACCGCAGGTTGGACAACTTCCTTTTAAGCAAATTTTTAACCCGCAGCGGCAGCCACTTGATAAGCAAATTTTTAACCCGCATCAATAGCCACTTAAATTTAAACCGCAATTCCTCTATTGAGGACGATTCTCCATAACGATTATTTAACCTCTTCTTGTACTCTTTTGGATAATTTAGAATATCAGAATCTGTCGGGAAATACTGAATCTCTTTGTATTTGTTAATTAAATCCTGACCTACGCTTACACCTTTCTCTATCAAGAGTTCTATATATAATCTTTCAAGCATTTTAGTGATTTTTCTTGCATCATACTCTCTTTCTACTTTTTTGCGCCCCGCCAGTCCCATCTTCTTTGCTTCTTTTTTATTCTCAATTAGCCAAGCGACGGCACCAGCGTAAGTCTTAGGCGTATTCATAACGAAGCCAGTTTTACCATTATCAACTAACTCTATTTGTGCATTATCTGCCCAAGGAGTAGAATTAACCACCACTGGTTTGCCAGCTGCCATGGCCTCAGCAATCGTATAGCCAAATGATTCTCCTATTCGGGAACTGTGTGCCAGGAGATCAATAGAGCAATAGATTACTATCAATTTATCTTCTGATGCAAAACCGGTTTCTATGAAGTTCTCTTCTAATCCTAGTTTTTCTATTTTCCTCCTTACCAGTCTAGGTAGTCCTCCAACAATCAAAAATCTCACATCTGGCACTTTCCTAACAAGATACGCCATCATATCAACTAGAAAGCTATCCCATTTGTTAATGTCGGGTCTTCCCACCCTGCAAATTAAGGGCGTGTTCTTGTCGACACCTGTTTCCGATTTGAATCTCCACATTTGCTTCTCTGATGCTCTATATTTATCAAATTCTTCTAGATTGACTGGATTGTAGAGGACTCTACATTTATTTAAGAATCTATTTATAGAAGTGCCTGCGTTCTGAACATATCTCAAGCTTGCAGTTTTACTAATTTGAAGGTGAAAGTCAATCAGTTTTCCAGCTTCGCTGTTGTCGTATTTTCCAAAAACATTCGTTTCTATAATGGCAGGTACATTAGCCTTTTTGGCTGCTTTTATTGGGAGAGGTTCATTTTCGCCGCTTCTATGGATATGAACGATATCAATTCTCTTATCTTTCATTAATTGTACTAAATTTTCATAATTGGCATCAACGATGTAGACATCAAACCCATCTTCTCTTAACATCTTCTCCCGAATTCCGCCCTGAATTCCACAGACATATACGTTGAAGATATCCTTATTCAGAAATCGCGTAATTATCTCTAGAACTCTCTCAGTCCCTCCTACTTCAAGTTGATTGCATATTTGCATTATGTTCATCTTTTTTCCCTCATCTTGTTTGACCGGATAATCTTAGTTATTTGGGCATTACTCTGTGAATCAGCCTATATGTAAAACACTTCGTTCTTAAATAAGATTTTTGTGATGGGCTTTCTAATATATCCCTCATTAATATCCTGTGGAGGATCCTATTCGAATCAAAAATAGGAGGATCCCTCCAAATAAACCTTAAGTTGACACTATCTGTTGAAACACCACTATAGCCATCAAAATTTATTGCGTGTAGTATCTTCTCTCAAATTATAAACGCATCCCTTATAGAAAGCTTATTTAGGCGAAGTTTACTTATTTTAGAAAAATACGTTCATCATAAAAGGTGTTAACGAATTGTCCGATGAGGGTGTAAGAGTTTTTTCGGGAACTCTGTATAATTATATTACCTTACTGCTAATAGTTGTATTAACCGCTATTAATACTATTATTATTGCAAATGCTATAGGCGCTCAACTTTATGGAAGTTATAGCGTTGCAAAAATTTTGCTCGAGTTACTTACGGTTCTTTGTCCCGTTGGTATGGGTATTGGGTTGATACGTTTTATTCCAGATTTTGTTGCTAGGAATAAGTTTGGTTCTGTTAGTTCAGCTATTAATACTGCAAGCATCGTAATTCTTTTGGTTAGTGCAGTGTTCACTGTTGTTTTCTTTTTTGCATCACCATTCATCGCAACTCAATTTTTTCAGAATTACTGGTTGACACCCATTCTACAAATTTTGACTTTGATTTTTCCTTTGATAGCCTTTACAGTTATTTTTAGTAGTATCTTGAATGGTTTTCAGAGATTTGGTTTAGCTATGATGTTGAACATGGTATATACTTCGGTTTATCTTCTTTTTGTCGTCATTTTTCTAGGATTTGGGTTTGGCATTGAGGGGGTGATATACGCACTTGCCCTTGGATATGGCTTGGCTGGGTTGGTTGGATTTGTCTTTGTTTTAAAAGAGAAAAGGCGAGTAGTTAAATCAGAGGGCAAAGTTAAGATTTTCGATTTCGGTCTTTTTAAGGATATGTTTAATTTTGGTAAATGGGGATGGGGGTCATCCTTTATTGACATCAGTTTCACCCGTTTTAACGAGATTCTTATAGGTGTATTTCTTATAGAGGCCGCTTTGGGTGTCTATAGAATCAGTCAGACATTTGCGTCAATAATGGGCTATATAGGGATAGCTCTTGCTACTACCTTGAATCCCTATCTTTCTGAGTTAACAGCTATTAAAAGAGAGAAGAAAGTCGTAGCTATGGTTAAGAGGTCGACAAACTATTCTTTAATTTTATCTTTGTTATTTTCTGCTCCTGTAATCGTGTTTGCTTATCAGGTTTTGGAATTAGTCTTTAGCCAAGAGTTTCTTACTGGGGCTGACCCTTTGAAAATTATCATTATTGGTTTTGTAATTGCCAATATTTCGAGACCAGTTGGATCCTATTTCTTCGCTAAAAAAAGACTAGTAGTGAACTTTTTAATTCTCGTTTCCTCATTGCTTACGGGAGTGATACTAAGCGTTTTATTAATCCCAGTTTTTGGTATGAACGGGTTAAATCAATACGGCGGGATGATTGGAGCTGCGATTGGTTTCGTTTCAGGTTGGATAGTCAACGCCACATTATTCGCATTTTTCACTAGGAGGTATTTTAAGATTAATATTTTGGAAAAAAGTTCTGCAATCTGGGCAATTATATTTATAGTGGGTATGTCGGTTCTTGCCCTTCTCACTAAAATTAGTTTTGAATTATCTATTTTGGGTTTGATTATTTTCGAAGTTGCTTTAGCGTTTAAATATAAGAACGAATTGCTAAACCTTGCTAAAACCGCTGAAAACTTTTTGTTACCTTCGGCAAAAAAACCATGACTCATCGAGCAACCCAGATAAGAACATAACATCAATGGAATGCCTAAACACTTGAGCAACCTGATCATCCCCGGATTAATGAATAACAAGCCCTTCCAAGCTACTGTCTGTAATGCTTCAGAGTGTTAATAGGATTAGAAGCAACATCTAATTGAAGATGGGAATGGGGAAGCGATATGCGATTATGATGGTTATTAACAAGGATTCTTAGAGGTAATAGCATAATTGGCTCTTAATATAATCTAATTTATACAATGATTAG
>DXJA01000329.1 GCA_019056875.1 Candidatus Jordarchaeum madagascarense | reverse complement strand
AGATATAATTTTTTCCCAAAATAACTGGTCGTTCCATTATTCTTTCCGTTTCTCATCTTTTTGAGGTGCTACTGTTTGCGTTTTCTAAAGTATAAAATTATTAATTAAAAAAATCGAGGTTAGAGTTTACCAACAGGCGTCCACTTGTGACTTGAAAATCTAATTATAAAAAATTAGTCACCAACAAAAAAATAAAAAGGCGAGGGTAAGGAAATTTTTAGGAATGGTTTACGTCTCGAATTTTTCTCTCATGATTTTCTCCAATTCTGCGGTTTGTAGCTGTTTTCTTTTTTCTAAAGTTGCTTTGATTTTTTCCATGACCATTTCCTTAGCCACTTCAGTGGGAACCTTTTTCTTATCTAAAGTCTCGGACAATACCTTATTAATTGTGGATGATATCCGTTCTTCCACCAGTTTGAAAGCTTGCTCTTCCGAAGCGCTCATTCGGTCTAGCGTAGCTGATATTACGCCTCCTCGTGTTTGAAACGAAGTCGGGAAGAACAACTACATCCTTTTTCAACAGGATCTTATCTGCCTCCTCTGCTACCGGAATATTTGCTCCAGCGCTGATTAGTTTGGCTTGAATTTTTACGATTATCTTCTTGGGTACTTTGGTTCCCTTTTTTCAAAGAATGCCGCTATGCCCTCGTGGGGATCTGTGGTGTTCATGCAAATCGCCTGTGTCCTGTTTTCAAGGGCAAGTGCTGACTCCAAGTTGGGTGCGTTGATGTTTATATTTAGTGATGATTTGGTCATTCGCAGGCCTAGGGGGCTCTTGCTTATTAGAACCTTTGCCAGAGCTGTTGCCTCATCCATCAACTTCTCGTCAGGAACCACGCGTGAAACGAGGCCAATTCTCTCCGCTTCCTGGGCATCCACGAATCTCGCGGTGTAAATAATCTCTGCAGCCCGAGACAAACCAATCAGTCGTGGCAAGAAAAAACTATTTCCAATATCCACACCGGAAAGACCCAGCAGAAACACCGAATTTCTAAACCTTGCACTCTCTCCTGCGATCCTGATATCAGCTGCTAGCGAAATAGCAAAGGCCATACCTACTGCCGGTCCTTTTATAGCTGCGATAATGGGTTGGGGGATTTCACGCATTCTCAAAACCAGTTGAGATGTGCGCTTCTGAGCGTAATACTGTCTCTTGGCGACTTCGGGAATGTCCATATACTTTATGTAGCGGTAATTTTCAAGAACCTCGGGCGAGTAAATTCTTGCGGACTCGTTAAGATCCGTGCCAGCGCTAAAAGCGCGTCCTTCACCGGTTAGAATCAGCACTCGGACATCCAAGTCCCACTCTAATTTGTTGAAAATGTCGTGAAGCTCCTCGATCATCTGAATAGTAAATGCATTCAGTTTCTCTGGACGATTAAGACTGATAACAGAGATTCCATCATCCAACTCCTCATACTTTATAGTTTCATAATTCTTCACATAAATTACCTCCATAAAATATTCCAGTCAAACAAAAACCTTTCAGCACACATTCATTGTAAAAGAAGGGTAAATCCCTTTACCTAACTCTTGTGTTCAAGTTACATCCTAATCCTAGTAAAAAGTATAGAAAATATAAAAAAGCTACTGAATGTAAACCTTTAAACACTCTCCTTATAGGAGGGAAACCCAAAAATACAATATCCTTAAAAATTCTGTTTCCTTATTTTAAATTAACCAACAACAAATAAGCAAGTGAGCCACAGGTGTGTTAAAAATGAAAAAATTAGTGGATACGCCGCATGAGTTATTCTGCAAACTATGTGGAAAGTACATTGAGCCGGTGGAAAAGTTTATTCGAAGCAGAGAGACCGGTAACGTTTACTGCTCTCGGAGATGCTTCTACTATGACTTTCTGCAAAGCGAGAAAAAAATCGATCCTACTTATGCCGAGCTAAATAATATTTTGGAACACCACCACTCCAACACCGAACAGAAGATGATTCTGCTGGAAGCGATCAACGAAATCACCAGTTTCGTGTTCAAATTTTATGGTGTTTATTGGTTCTTCCCTGAAGTCTATATACCTAATAAATGGAATATTTACCAAATGTTTAAAAAATTCAACGCAATACCTGTAGATTTGGACAAACTGGCATCCGAACTTAACTCAATGAGATACGTGGGAGTCTGCAGCTAAAAATATTGACTTCAATTCTTCTTAGGAATCTGGAAATTCAATTGTCTTATTAAACGGATTAGAGGTATTGATAGGAACCTAAATCTCCACTTTTTAATGCTCGACAACTTTTTGTTTCTTGTCCTCAGAATATTACCACAGATGGTCAAGGAGTCTTTTGCTTCTTCTCTGATGCCGTTGCTAGAATCGAAGGCAAAGTAATGCATGTGGAGGAAAAAATAAACAGAACCCTATACACCTAAGAGAAGAAATTAAGGACATCTACCTACAGACTTGATTATTGATAACGAGAATAGTGGAATCTTGGGTATATGTAATGGCAGCAATAATTTGTGCTTTATAAGTTAAAGAGCACTTCAGTTATTAAAAAAAGAGGGGGGATTGAATTATTTACGCCGAGAGTTTTTATAAAAGTGAAATTAGGTTAGAGTTGAACCATTTTTGGTAATTTCTTGGCCTGATCAATCCATTTAGTAAGTTCTTTTGCAGACGGTGGCCTTCTTACAATCTTCTTTTTCGCGTTTACCTCAAGCATTTTTGCATGCAGGCTCTCAGCATTTTTGGTCGCGAGATCAGCTACATCCTTGACACCTGATTCTTCTAGCAGGTCAGAATACTCCTCGGAAACTCCCTTTATCCGCATTAAATCTGCATCAACCACCCATTCAAAGATGTTCTTTTCGGATAAACCAGTTTTTTTAGCGAGTTCTGCTCGTCCACCCGATGTTTTTCCGGCTTCCAGTAAATCCTTCGTGGTTTTGATTCCAGCAGCTATAAGTTTCTGGGCAAATTTTGGGCCAATACCCTCGATTTTCTCTATAGGGACTTTTTTCATCTCTTCAGTCATACTCACCATTCTCCCAATATTAATTAAAAGTTAGTATTTATTAATAATATGTT
>DXJA01000328.1 GCA_019056875.1 Candidatus Jordarchaeum madagascarense | reverse complement strand
ATTTGATTAGAAATTGTTAGTATGTGTTTTGTTTTTTTGGTATTTGAATTTCTTTTTTGTTTTAATTTTTTTTTAATATTGAGAAAAGGCTTATAGTATATTGTTACCATAATAGAAATTAACTATTTGTGCGGTGATGTGTATTGTCTGGTAAACCCAGTTACATGCTTATGCTTCAAATAGAACACGGAGATAAAGTTCCTCTACCCTTCAAACAAGAAAACCTGTCTAATGATAGTATTGTGGCTACGATAGATGAGCAGAATGATATTTTATACCTCTGGTTTGGAAAAAACTGTACCGATGTTCTTAAAAGATCGGCTATGCGTACTGCGCAATCCATCAAAAAGTCCGGATTTGCCTATGGGCAACTCCACATCGGACACGATTTAAAAGACATAAAAGTGGTCGATGAATCTAACCTGAAAGATCCGGAAATTAAGAATAATCACACCGAGTTAACCTCGATTTTTAAACGTAAATTCACAGCGAAAGACAAATATGTGATGGAGATCGGAGCAAAACCACAAGTTGCCCCAGTGCGGCAGCCCGTAGAACAGGAAGTTTATACGGAACCGGAGCCTGAACGCCAAATTATTGTTCCTAAACCGGTTTCTGCCAGAAAACCGGCTCCGCTCCCGGAGGAAGTTTCACCAGAACCCGTAGTACAACAAGCACCAGTTAGTCGTGAAGAGATAACTTCGGCTATTGACCCAGAATTGGCTGGACAAGTTAAGCTCGGTCTTCTGTCTGTATTGCTAACCCAAAAGTTTTCCAGCGTCCAATTAAAAGCCGTCCTATCAAGCACAGGGATGCCGAATTACGAGTTTTTGAGTAGTGGAAGTTCTCTTTGTAAGGTTGCCTTGGAAGGAAGCGATCTCGTCATTCAACCGGAGTCTGAATTTAATGGAAGAAGAGACGAAATAATTTCCCTGTTGAAAAATAAGGTTAGTTCACTTAACCTTTAGACCTCTTCCTCCCCTCTTATTTTTATACCACCTTTCGCGCAAAAACCATGTATCCCGTATGCCCTATCATTCTGGTTTCGGGTCTGGTTTTTCCCTCTTCTACATTAATATCTCTAACAATGCATTCTTGGGTTCTTAAGTCGATGAAGTTTTCTTTTTTCAATTCTTTCACTGTTTTTTGCACCTGTTCAATTGTTGGGGAGTATGAACAGAAGTGGCCTCCCCCTATGAGTGCGTCGTAGGCTAACTTAACAGCGAGCCATGGTGTGGCAATGTCAAGCACCATGGCGTCTATATTTTCTTCTTCTATTCCCTCCAGAATATCTTTGTTTTTGAGTTCCACGTAGTCTATAACTCCTGCTTTTTCAAGGTTTTTCCTAGCTACATTTAGGAACTCTTCCCTGCTCTCGTAACTATAGATCATTCCCGATGGTTTGACATAATTTGCTAAAATGCTGGTAAGCGCTCCGCTACCGGTTCCTGCTTCCACAACTCTACTCCCGGGGCCAACACCGGTGTTAAGCAGGATGAGACCTATGTCTTTAGGATAAATTATTTGTGTAGCCCTCTGCATTTTCAGAACTAGGTCCATGGGTGTGGGTCTAACCACGTAAAATTTATGATTTAAGTTGCTCAAAACCGTGGTTCCGTAGGGTTTACCGATAATATCATCAAAGTTTACCACTCCTCTGTGGGTGTGATGCTTTTTTCCCCCCTCTGCCTTCAGGAGCCACCTTCTTTTTCTGTCATATATTAAGAATACGTAGTCGCCTACCTTTACGCTCATTCCTTTCACTTCTCAACTAAAGGTTTGATTCACCTATGATGGGAATTTCTGTACCACATTTAGGACACTTCTTATCCTCTGTAATTCGATACTTGGCGATACTAAAAATGTATCTCTCTATGAGTAGTTCTCCACAATTTGGGCACCAAGTGTTCTCACCGCTGTGCCCCGGTACGTTTCCAATATAAACGTATTTCAAGCCTTCCTCCACTCCAATCTGTCTAGCCTGTTCCAGTGTCTTTATTGGAGTGGATTCTCTATCCGTCATTTTGTACTCCGGGTGAAACCGGGTTACATGCCATGGCGTATTCTCATCCTCATCCCTTATCCTCCGAGCTATACTCCTTAAACAATCCACATCATCATTAACTCGCGGGATTACCAGAGTGGTTACTTCAACATGTATCCCCCTTTTTTTCGCTTCACGAATGTTGCTCCAGACATAATCAACATCCGCTCCACAGTATTTCTTTACCGCTTCTTTGCATCCTTTCACATCCACGTTCATAGCATCCAAACCATTTTCAACAAGAAGACTCAGGGCCTCTGGAGTCATATAACCGTTAGTTACATAGGTGTTATAGTATCCCCCGCTTTTCGCCAGTTTAAAAACATCCAAGGAATACTCCAACATAAGGGTGGGCTCGTTAAAGGAGATTGAAGTTCCCTGGCACTTGTAGGCTTTAACTAGCCGCATAAACTGCTCTGGACTAACATAGTTCTTGAACTCATCGGGAGCCCGGTTCGAGATTTCCCAATTTTGACACCAATAACATAAAAAATTGCACGAATAGGAGCCGACGGTTAGGGCTTTTGAGCCGACATAAAAATGGAAAAATGGTTTTTTTTCGATGGGGTTAGCACTTAGGGAGGAAATGTCACCGTAGGTTAGGGTGAAAAGCTTTCCATCGATGTTTTTTCTTGTTTTGCAGAATCCCAATTTGCCTTCTGGAATTATGCATCTACGCATACACGTGAGGCATCTAATTTTTCCGTCTTCAGTTTCTTCGCTTAGTATTGCTTCTCTTAAACAGAGATCATTGTTTCCCATCTAAAAACCTCATTCCAAAGATTTTGAGCCCATCTTTTTCCAACATTTTAGCATTTTGAATCTGAGGATTTCTCAACATCATAATGCAATTAAGTTTTTTAAAATCCTTTTATCAATTGTCTTCTGATTAACTCTGATAATAGATGTAATAATTTTTGGGGAGATTCTATTTTTTTATTGATGGGAATTTTGAAATAAATGGGTTTTAGT
>DXJA01000327.1 GCA_019056875.1 Candidatus Jordarchaeum madagascarense | reverse complement strand
GATCATTCTCTTAGGTCTACCTCTCTCCGCGGCTGTTTTCTTCCGTGGATTTTATAAAAGTGAAACAGTGGGCCACGGACTAAGCGCTTTAGCATCTGTTATCATATTCGGAGTATCATTTCTAGTGGGTTACGGAAGTCTCGGCACAATAACCTTCTCATACTTCATGAATATGCCCATATATTCAATAGATTGGCTTACAATGACCATCGTTAAAAGTTATCTTAGCTACACGGCTCCATTCGTAATCGATATTCAGGGTATTATCAATATCGCTGTGGCTGCGATACTCCTTACTGGTTTAATTCATGTGGTAGAAACTGGGATAGGAATAAGTAATCATGACTACTGGCGATACTGGAGTGAAGAAGAGAAAAAGAAAGAACAACCCAAAATAGAAGGTTCTCTTGATACTTAATACTTGCTTTCCTAATCTCAATCTTCTATTTTTATTTTTTTATTTCTGAAATGAATATGGGAGGCAAGCAGAAGTATGCTATGGAGCAGTTTTTTCCAAGATATTTTCTACTAATTTCAATGGCTTCGTTTAAGTCCTCTGCGTGGTCGAACCCTAGGATTTCTAAGGCTCTTCTACTCTTAGAACCAGCAACTATCACTCTCCCCCCATTTAAAAGACCCCGAACGCCCCAATAGTAGGCCATCAGCACATGTGTTCCGTGGTAGGCGAAACCGTTACGATATTTCTTCGAATAGTTTTCGTTATTGAGATAGATTTTTTCCACTTTTTTAAGCTTGAAAATATCTGGTTTACTGGTCAACACCTGCTCATAGAAATCTATGTAGGAGGGATGCTGCTTGGGGTCGAATTTTTCGCGAGCCGGATTAGAAATTATCATTACCCCCCCTTTTTTTAGTGGAGGTTTTCCGCTGTGCATGTTGTACATATATCCCAAAACCAGACTGTGCAGTAATATGGGATTCATAACAGAACCCACATTGTAGGGTGTAAAATTGGGCACTCCAAATATCACAACATCGTACTGCTTATCCAACGGAACAGTCAACTGCTTCCTTACTAGTTTAAGTGTTTCTTCATGAGCTTTTTCAATGTCTCCCGCATGAACCCCGATCATTCTGTAATTTGCCTTGTAACTATTTCTCACATAGGCTTTGAGAAAATCTGGTGCCCGCCTAATGGTGGAAAGAGCGATTCTCCTCCATAAGGGCAAACCGTGATTATTCTCTCCTAAGGGTCGCCACAGTTTTTCGAATAAACCACTATAAAAATTGTCATTCAAAACCATTTCAATGGTGAAAACCCTGATCTTATTCTTTATTGTCCTTCCCATCTCCAAAATAATTCTGTGTAAACCAGACGCCCCCGGATCCATTAGAGAACCCTCACTTAGCGCTTCGGGTGAGTGGTTAGGAATTATAGCCTTGTAGCTTCCCAGACCAACTATTATGGATTTCCAACCCCCATTCATAGGAACAAACGTTATATTCAAATAAATTATCAGATCTGCCTCCGCTGCAAATCTGTTGATTTCAATCTCGTATCCCTCCTTGGTCTTTCCCAGAACCACAAGATTTTTCTTATCATCCGCATCATGGTTAATGACTCTATCCCCATGCCTCCTGAAAACATTCTTTCCCAAAATCCGGGCTAATTCCTTTGGCTTGCACTTTCTATGTAAACCAGTGGCACATATGAAAAGAATATTCTCTTTTTTTACACCTATTTCCTCTAGTTTCTCCAAAACTACTTCGGCGGCCTTAGCTCTCACATCATTCTTCATCTGCGGCAAAGGCACACTGACATCATCGAAACAAATAGCAACTCTGGAATTCTTATTAACCAAATCCTCTAATCTCTTAGAACCTATAGGGTTATTTACAGCCTTCCTTATCGCATCTCTCTCATCCTTCAACGAAGGCAATGGTTTCGGTGCATAAAAAATTCTGGTTTGCTCCGGAAAGTCGTAAACTAAAACATCGTCACCATAAAAAATAACTTCCTTCAACCCAATCAACTTCCTCTGAATCTCTCTATACTTTATAAATCCGCAAGCTAAAATTGTTTTCGTGACAACTAATATCCATAAATATGGTTCAAAACATATCTGTTTCAATTTGAAATATGTTAAAATTAATAGTCTTGAGGTTAGAACCATGAAAAAAGAATTCGACTTGAAAAACCTGAAACAGAACACTGCAGTTCTAGTTATCGATATGCAAAATGATTTCGCTTCTCAAGAAAAAAACACACCTGAAAGATGGAATCAAATCCATAAAATCATTCCTAACATTCAAAAAATACTGCAGAAAGCCACTGATAATAAAATCCCCATCATCTACACCAGAGAAATGCACCGTGCCTCAGGAGTGGATCTGGGAATAGAAATAGACTTTGAGGAGCAACACTGCATTGAAGGAACTCCAGGAGCTGAAATCATCGAAGAATTGAAACCTAAAGAGGGAGACTACCTGGTGACGAACAAAAGAAGATACAGCGCCTTTATGGGAACAGACCTGGAAATCCTGCTCAGAGGACTGAAAGTTGAAAACCTCATCCTAACTGGTGCCTTCACCGATGTCTGTGTACTAGCAACAGCAATGGAGGCAAGAGCACTAGACTACCGGATTGTAATTCCCGAAGACAGTGTAGTAGGAACAAACTCTGAAAGGCACAAAGCAGCACTCAAATGCATAGACTACATCGTAGGCTATATAACTACCACGAAAAAAATGTTGGAGGCTATACCTTAAAAAAACCGCAATCCCTTTAAAAAATCTAGGAACTAGTTACCAAAAACTCTTAAGGACTGCAATATTTTAAAAAAAGAAAGATTGAAGAGTCAGGTCTCTGGTGCAATGAAACTTGGTAAAATGGTTATTGTAATTTAGACCTGGATTAATTCTTCAACTACACACTTAGTTTTGTAAATGTTAATAGTTTTTTGTTGTTTCGGAGTGTTACTAGGAAATCTCAAACATGGGGCAAACGTGTTCTCCGCCGGAATACTTGTCAGAATAGGGGAAAATCCCTTTGATTTTAACATTTTTGCCCAGCATTTCTTCAGACATCTTTTGTGCATCATAGTCAAGTCTACCAACGATCCAGGGGCCTTCATCCGTCTTAGCCAGACAGACAATGTATGGTGCTTCGTACCCCTCCGGCGGAATTTTTATCACCGTGTATGTCATTAGCTCGCCTTTGCCGCTAAGCTCAGTTGGTTCAAGGTTGATACTGCCGCATCTTTGGCAAACAATCATCGGTGGACAAGTTACCGCCCCACAATCCTTGCATTTAAGTCCCAGCAATTTCCCTTGTCTTAACCCGTCTTCGTAGTCCTTAGAAGTCAAAACATAGCGCGACTTGATGTCCTTCTCCATTTCAACAGGATCTCTTCCTACCATACTCATCACTCACCTCTTCGTCCTTCCAAGAATTAGATGGCATAGTGTTCCAAAGTCTCCTCCTAAAGTGTCGACCATTCCAATCTCTGGAACCGAGTCTAGTTGGTTTCCCTTGGGTGCAGCGCCTTTCATTTGCTGAACAATCATGTAGGCCTGAGAAGCTCCAGTGGCCCCTATAGGGTGACCCCTACCAATTAAGCCACCAGACATATTTGTGGGAATCTTTCCACCTATTTCAGTCTGTCCATCCACGGTCGCGTCAGCTGCTTCTCCCTCGCCGAAGAAGCCCATAGCCTCGAGTGCAATTAACTCTGCTGGTGTAAAGCAGTCATGGAGTTCAAGAATGTCAATGTCCTTAGGAGTAAGACCCGCTTTCTTAAATGCCATCTTCGCGGAATAAATCCTAGAAGGCGGCTTGGTAAAATCTTCCAATCTCGCCAAAGCTCCACCAGTTCCCTGACCAGTGCCCAGAACATAAACCGGTTCATCAGTATACTTTCTTGCAACATCCCCCGCACACATTACGAGTGCAGCACCACCATCCGAGAAGGGACAGCAATCAAGCAGTGTTAATGGATCCGCTATTACTGGTGAGCTTAGTACTTTTTCCACTGTTAGGTCTCCGTATTTTTTGTACCATTGTGCTAGAGGGTTTAGTGCTCCGTGTTTATGGTTTTTTATTGCTACGTGTGCCATTTTTTCTCTTAGTTTCTGCAGTGGTATTTCGTAGAATCTGGAATACAGTACTGCGGCCATTGCAAAGGCTCCAGGAAAGGTGAGTCCTGCCGGGCCTTCTGTAGCTGCATGTCCTCCCATCATGAAGGTTCTCGTGGCAAAGGGTGTTCCCATTATCATGGCTCTTTCTGCTCCGCCAGCCATTACCACATCATACTGCCCGGAGGCTACCCACATGTAGGCGTCTCTTATGGCTACTGTGGCTGATGCACAAGCGCCTTCAAACCTCGTTGAGGGTATGCTTCCAAGTCCCAGTTCGGATGTTGAATACACTGCGGGCATCATTTGTCCGTCTTCAAACATTGGGAGAACTGATCCCATGAATAGTGCTTCTATTTTTTTTCTGTCAATGTTAGCATCCTCTATGGCCTCTTGTCCCGCTTCGGCGAAAAGCTCCATATTCGATTTATCTGATTTTCCAAATTTAGTGTGTCCAACACCTATTATTGCAACATCTCTCATATTTCACACCACAAATTAAACAATTTGATAGTATTCTATGAACAAAGATAGTATGTTTTTGATACGGGATTTAAATTTTATGTGCAATAATTCTTGTTGCACGCATTTTAATGAATTATAATTGAAATTTCTGGATTTTTCCGTTTTTGATTATGTATTTATCTTTTATTAAACCAAGATTTTGGCTAATTTTTTTACCCAGAAGTTCTATTGAACGATTTGTGACTTCAACGATTCGATGTGGTGGTTTTTCACCGATTGCCATCTGGGCTAGTTCAGTTATGTAGTATGCTTCAATGTTTTTTTCTAAGGCAGTCTTTGACAGTGCAAAAACACAGCCTGTACAGATGAAGGCTATTGCTTCTGCACCCGCTTCTTCCGCCTCAGATACTCTCTTGTTTGCTATTCTTTCCGCTAGTTCTCTATTTTTAACTGAAACGGGAGCACCACAGCAGAGAGACTTTTCTCGATTGTGTTTCATCTCCACTACTTCTGCTCCCATAATCTCCAGAAGCTCCCTCGGACTCTCGTAAATTTTTCTGTCCAAACCTCTCCAGGGACAGGGATCATGAAAAGTTATTCTTTGGTCGATTTTGTTTGTG
>DXJA01000002.1 GCA_019056875.1 Candidatus Jordarchaeum madagascarense | reverse complement strand
TTCGGAACTTTTGTGACGTCGATTCTCTTCTTCTATGGTTCCACAATGACAAGTGGAATAAATGCCTCTATTCTGCTCCAAGTGGAGCCGATATACTCCATAGTTCTGAGTTTCTTTCTTTTAAGCGAACTAATCAGAAAAAAACAAATTGCTATAACTCTACTCATCTTGGGCGGTACCATGATAGTGCTATACAACGGCGTTCTTTCCATAAACTTGGGGGACATTCTCATACTACTAACTCCACTGTTCTGGCAAATAGGTCATGTACTGGCCCGAAAAACATTTGAAAAAACCAGCACGTACGTGGTCGCCGCAGCCAGAGTTTTCTATGGTGGATTATTACTGTTCATCGTTTCTCTAATTCCGGGATTTGGCGAGTACCAATTTCTAACTGATCCGGGAATAATGCTCATATTCCTTTTCCAAGGAATCATAGTGTATGTGGGTTCCATGATTGTGTGGTATGAGGCTATTGGAAGAATTAATCTGTCTAAAGCCACAGCCATCATAGCCCCCTACCCGGTTTTCTCGGTGATCCTAGCTTGGATATTCTTGGGAGAAACAGTTTCCATTTATCAGATTGTTGGACTGGCCATAATACTTGTGGGAATAATTCTGTCGTCCAGAATACGCAGTGAGAAGAGAGAAAAAATTGTGGAAAGGGAAGTGGAAGACCGATAAAGAGAGGAATTAACCAACACCCATGGAAGAGAGAAAGTTCACTAGATACAACCACACCTGATCCGGAGGTATTCCGGGCGTGAGGAACAGGTAAATGTGCCAAATTACACCCCCTAGAAATAGGGCAAGGGCGATTGTGATTAGGGAAACAGCAATAGCGTATTTGAGTCCCATTTCTTTAGATAGAACGGCAAAAGCCGCGAGACATGGGAAGTAAAGGGCAACAACCACAGCGTAAACTATCATTTGTACCGGGGTTAATAGTAGACCGAGGTCAGTTATTCCCAGTTTTAATTGTGAAATAACTAGAAGAGTCTGAATCGTCATCTCTTTACGCAGCAGACCGTAAACCAGAGTTATGCTGGTTATAGAAGGCAGCCCCAACCAGTTAGCCATGAAAGGCTCCATAGGTTGAATAATGGCGTCTAGAAATCCAAAGTAAGCTAATGCGCCTAATACAAGGCTACCCACAATTATCAGAGGTAGCGCTAAATATATGAACTCTTTTAGCCTTATCCATGTTTTTTTGAGCACAGGACCAATACTAGGCATCTGGTAGGGCGGCATTTCCATCACCAAGCCCGGTGAAGAACCGGGAAGAATCTTTGCAAGAAACAGTCCACTTAGCACGATAACTCCCATAATAATTGAATAGACTATCAGAGCGTACTGAATTCCAACATAGTATGCTACAGAACCTAGTATCACAGAAGTTCTCGCTGAGCAAGGAATCAAGACTATTAGAAAAGCCGCAATTAAACGCTGTTTTCTACCCTCCAAAATACGTGTACCCATCAAAGCCGGGACATTGCAACCCAACGAGGCCAGAAGAGGTATTACCGATTTTCCATGCAAACCAAACTTATGCATTGTATTATCGAGCAGGAAGGCTATCCGAGTCAAGTATCCACTATCTTCCAGTAGTGCCAAGACTATGTAAAATGTTAGAATGTATGGGAAGGCGATAGCAAACACTGCCTCTACCCCAACCACGGCTCCGTCAATAAATAAATTCTTGACTAAAAAGGGGTAAGGATAAAACTGAGGCAACAGAAACTCAACCAAAAGTGTATAATCGGGATTAATGTAAGCATATAGAAACTGCGTGTACAGATCGAATGAAGTGTATCCCAATAGGTTTTCCATTAGGGGTATGATTCCCTCCTCAAAGAGGGTGGTAACAGCTTCCTCTAAAAAGCCACCACCAAAAAACAGCAAGGCGAATATCCCTACAACTACTAATAGTAGAAAGGGTATTCCCGTGTAATAGGATAAAGTTATTTTATCTAGCTTTTCTCGGAAAGAAGGCTTTGCCGGTACCTCAGCAATTACTTTATCTGCAATCTCGCCGGCCAGAGCATATCTCTCTTTTGCGATACGGGTTTCTGGGCGCTCACCAAACTTCCACTCAATTTCATTTCTCAATCTTGAAGCAAATTGCCTGAGAGAAGGCGTAATAACTCCCTTAGTAGCCAACTCCGCCGCTCTTATATCTCCCTCAAGCATCCATTTGGCAATCACCCTGGCAGAAGCCAATTCTTCGGTATGAACCTCTCTTCTTATTCTATTTTCTAAACGTCTAATTAGTCTTTCAACATCCAGACTGTAACCAACGTCACTGAATCTGTGTCTATGAGCTATCCCCCGTCTGCCTCTCATTTTCGCTCTTCCTTCTTTTCCATTTTCTTCCCTTTCTTCTCCGCTTTCTTTTTCCTTCTCTATTTTCGCAATTTCTTCCAAGATTCTTCTACGTCTACCCGGGAAAAATCTGGGGATTGCTTCGGAAGTTTCTTCCTCTTCTTCTTTAACCATTTCTTTTCCTAAACGCAAGGGTTCTCCGTCTTTGTGAAAGTGGTGCTTATCATGCAAATGCTCATGCAGATGATGAAGTCCGTGATGATGATATTGATGTTCTCTTTTGTGTTCAATTGTGGCTTCAAGAAGAGCGGTTTCCAACAGCTTCCTAATATTTTTACCGTGAATGGCAACAGTGGGAATTACTGGCACACCCAGTATCTCCTCCAGCTTCTCTGCATTTATGGAAACCCCCCTATTAGCCGCGAAGTCAACTTGGTTAAGAGCAATAACCACTGGAACATTCAGCTCTAATAACTGAAGAGTGAGGTTCAGGTTACGTTCAAGATTAAAAGCATTAACCACATCTATTATAACATCCGGTTTCTCCTCAAGAATAGCTCTAACGGCTACTTCCTGATCTTTGGAACCTGCGCCAAGAGAATAGGTCCCGGGAAGGTCTTTGAAGAGAATTTTTTGGTCATCAATTTGCATTGTACCCTCCATAATCTCTACCGTGGTTCCCGGATAGTTGGAAACAATAACATTGATTCCAGTGAGTTTGTTGAAAATGACAGATTTTCCAACATTAGGGTTTCCAGCAAGATATATTCTAATAACTTGATCCTCAGTTTCTTCCTTTTCTTTGGACAAAAAATGGTTGAAAGGGCTATGAATGAATCGGGATCTGCCCCTTCTCCAGCCTCTCTTGAATCGCGGCATTTAGTCTAGTCACTCCTTTTTCAGATATTTTATGCAGGTTTAACTCGAATTAGTTTTGCTATATCCTTTCCAACAGCGATTTGACACTTCCCAAGATCCACGAGTAATGGACCTCCTAGAGGAGATTTCTGTATGACTTTGAGCTTGACACCCGGAAATATGCCTAAAGAGCAAAGCTGTCGTAATAAGTCGGTTCGCTCGTTGGAAATCCTGATGACTTCAACCTCCGAAGGTGGTTCATAATCGGATAGGGGTTCCGAGTTGTCTGGTGGGACTATTCCCTTAGGGTCAGGAATTATATTTCCATGAGGACAGCTGGCAGGATTACCAAGAGCATTATCCAATTTTTCTACAACATCTTCGGACAATGCGTGCTCGAGTTTGCAAGCCTCTTCGTGGGATTCGCCCCAGTTGACTCCTACTACATCAACGAGCAATCTCTCTGCTAAACGGTGTTTTCGCATCGTAGCGGAGGCAACTTTTTTACCCTTTTCTGTCAGCGTCACACCTTTATAGGGTGTGTATTTAACTAAACCCTTTACACTTAGAGGCCCTGATATCATCTCAGTCACTGAGGCAGGTGAAACTCCGAGGTCTTGGGCTAAATCGTTGGTTTTGACCGGTTTTTTGCCCGACTCTTCAAAACGGTATATTCTTTCCAAGTATTCTTCTTCACTCTTTGTAGGCTTGGTCAATTAAATCATCTTCATATTTTAATCAAAATCAATTAAAATTAAGGTAAGCCTAAATTTCAAATTAAATAGTTAGAAACCAATATATAAAGTTTATGGTAAAGCAAAT
>DXJA01000326.1 GCA_019056875.1 Candidatus Jordarchaeum madagascarense | reverse complement strand
TATGCCGTCTTCTGCTTGAAAAAAAAAAAAAACCCCATCAATACCAGACAGAAAATTAAAGAGACAACAGAAGCACAAATAAAAATATAAACAAAAAAATTTGGATGTTAACAGAATAAAAACATTGAAGAATTCTCCATCTTCCCCTAGACAAACACCGCTTTCGATAGATTATTATACCGCGGTTGTATCACGTTTAGTAGGAGGCTCTATGTATTGGATGACCGTGACAAAAAAAGAAAGCGTCGCGACCCCTTCTGGGATATCTTCGAAAACTTTGAACAATTCCAAGAAATAATAGAGGAAATGATGCGACAACTCTTTAAGAACCCGGAAAAAATATTCCGAGATCCAGGAGAATTTCTAAGAAACCCGCCACCCATGTTTTACGGTTTCTCAGTAACTATTGGTCCAGATGGGAAGCCCCAAATCAAACCAATCGGAAAAGGCGAAAATCCATTCAAACCCACAGTACAACTTGAACAAAAACAAGAAGAAGAACCCCTAGTCGACGTGTTCGATGAAGGAAAAGAAATCATCGTAGTAGCAGAAATTCCCGGCGTGAGAAAAGACGACATAAAAGTGGATGCCACAAAAAACACAATCTACATCTGGGTCAACGCCAACATGAAAAAATTTAACAAAGAAATCCAAATGCCCTGCAAAATTAACCCCCAAACTGTAGAATCCAGCTACAAAAACAGAGTACTAGAAATAAGAGCCCAAAAAGCCTAAAACAAAAACAAAATAGGCAATAAATCTCCCCCCAAAACATCCAAAAATACAAAAAAGCACTCTTTTTTTATAAAACTTTAATACTTCAAACAATAAAAAAGCATCCCAAAACTATTTTTAGCCTCACACCACCATTTGGTAGCAAAAAATATAAAGAAGCCAAGCTTAATGCAACTACAACAATATACAACATCAGATTAGAAAGCGTGTGGTAACAGTGATAAGAAGAAGAAAAAAAGTGCGAAAAATGCGTGGTTCCAGAACCCATGGCTACGGACAAATAGGAGGACACAGAAGCAAAGGCCAAAGAGGAGGAAAAGGCCAGACCGGAGGACACAAACACCACTGGGTACAAACCATCAAAAACGACCCAAACTACTTTGGAAAACACGGATTCATCAGATATAAAGGACTAGTCACAACACACGAAACCATCAATGTGGGCGAAATAGACCAAAACGCCGAAAAACTCTCTACAGAAAAACAAGAAAAATTACTTGTAATAGACCTCCACAAACATGGATACACCAAAGTACTTGGAACAGGCAAAGTAACAAAACCACTCCTAGTAAAAGCAGAAATCTTCAGCGAAAAAGCAAAAGAAAAAATAGAAAAAGCAGGCGGAAAAACCGTCACTCCCAAAAAATAAAAAAACGGCTCTTAAACAACAGTATTAGATTCGATTTGAAATAATCTACAAAGATTCAACTCAAGAAAAAACATAATGTAAATAAAAAAGACTGCTTCCCAAAAAAGAGCCAATAAAAATATAAACCTAAAAAATAGGATACAACAGCAAAAAATATAAAGAAAATCAAATAAACATTTCAAGTCAAACAAACCAGACCTCAAAACAAAAAACCAAGAAGTGAAAAGAAAAATGGCCGGCCTCTTCCTAAACATATTCAGACCACTAATAAAAATATTTCCAGAAATCAGAACCCCCCAGCGAACAGTATCATTCAGAGAGAAAATTATGTGGACCGGAGTAATACTGCTAATCTTCCTAGTGATGTCCAACATACCCCTATTCGGAATACAATCACAACAAGGCTACGATTATCTCTTTTGGATGCGTACTATTCTTGCATCGTCGCGTGGTACTTTGATGGAGTTGGGTATCGGCCCTATTGTGACTGCTGGTTTAATTATGCAGTTGCTTGTTGGTAGTCGTTTGATTGAGATGAATTATGGTGATCCTGAGGATCGTGCTTTGTTTACTGGGACTCAGAAGGTTTTGGCTTTTCTGGTCACGGTGGTTCAGGCTAGTATCTATATTCTTTCTGGTGCTTATGGGCAGCTTAGTTTTGATAAGGTGTTGCTGGTTTTTATTCAGTTAACTGTTGCGGGGACTTTGCTAATTTTGATGGATGAGACCATTCAGAAGGGTTGGGGTCTTGGTAGTGGTGTGAGTTTGTTTATTGCCGCGAACGTTGCAGGCCAGATTTTTTGGGGCTGTTTTAACACCACTGGGAGCCCTTATGACTATCTGGCTGGCGGTATAATTATCGCACTTGTTCAAACCTTATCGTTTCCTTATAGTTATACTTATAGTGTATTTCAGCAGACTATAAGCCAGTTTAGAAGGATCTTTCCCCCCTCAAGTACGACGGATTTCACGTATTTTACCACCGGTCTTCCCTATGCTACGGCGTGGGCTAGGGATGCTTTTATATTTGATCTTTTGTATCCTAATGCGGATATTTGGCATCTTTTTAACAGAGGCTCTGGCCAACCCGATTTGATTGGTTTGATTGCAGCTTTTATTACATTTCTTGTTGTTGTTTATATTGAATCTGTGAGGGTTGAGATTCCGCTTCAGTATGCTCGTTACCGTGGTTTTCGGGGCCGTTATCCTATTAAGTTCTTCTACACTTCGAATATTCCTGTTATACTTGTTTGGGCGCTTTATGCGAACGCTTTACTGCTGGCTCAGGTTCTTTGGACCAATCCCGGTTTTGGTTTTCAACCCATATACAATCTTTTGGCGTTATCGCCAGGCAGTTATAATTGGTTGCCGGATGTTTATTGGATAGCACAGTACAATGTTGGCTGGAACTTTAATCCCATAGCTAATGTTTTGGGTCAATTTATTCCTTCGTGGGGTGCGCAGGGACAACTAGCGCCTTATGGTGGTTTAGTGTATTATCTTACAACCCCCTCTGGTTTATCATCTGTTTTTGCCAACCCGGTGAGAGCTGGGATTTATCTCCTGCTCTTCTCTGGTTTCTGTGGGCTTTTTGCATACATCTGGATCGATGTGTCTGGGTTGAGTTCTCGGGACATTGCAAATCAACTTATACAAGCGGGAATGATGGTTCCAGGGTTTAGGAGATCACCCAAGATTGTTGAGAAAATACTGGATAGGTATATTCCGGTGGTTACGATTCTTGGCGGTCTGGGTGTTGGTGTTTTAGCGGCTTTAGCGGATTTTGCCGGTGCTTTGGGTTCGGGTGTCGGTGTGCTTTTAACGGTGGGCATTATTTACCAATACTATCAAATAATTGCACAGGAACAGCTTGCAAGTATTAATCCCGCTTTGAGAGGACTGCTTGGTATCGGATAAAGGGAGGCATTGTGTTGACTAATAGGCAAGGCAGAATAATCGTCTTAACTGGAATTCCGGGTGTTGGTAAAACCACGGTCCTTGATGCTACGCTAGAGGCTGCTAGAGCTTCGGGTTCTGATGAGGTTGTGTTAGTAAACTATGGAACGGTGATGTTTGAAGAGGCCAAGTCTAAGGGCGCAGTTGAGGACAGGGATCAGATGAGGAACTTAAAAACAGAGGTGCAACGTGAGATACAGCGTTTAGCGGCTGAAAAGATAGCTGATATGGCGAAGGATAAGATTGTGATTGTGGACACGCATATGCTGATTAGGACACCTGAAGGTTTCCTGCCGGGTATTCCTACCTGGGTTGCTGAAGCTCTTTGCCCTAACGTTATTATCTTGGTGGAGGCTTTTCCAGAGGAGATCGCAGGTAGACGTAGTAAGGATGAGGCAAGAAACCGTGATGTAGAAACTGTTGAGGAGATAAAATTGCATCAAGAATTATGTAGGGCGGCTGCTATAGCCTGTGCTGAGGTCACCGGCTCTACTACGAAGATAATTATGAATCATGATGGAAAGGCAGAAGAAGCTGCTGCTGAAACAGTTAAATTATTTAAGGCGTTAAAAAGATAGAATTAATAATACACTGTAAGGTGATTCAATGAGTATTTACACTCCCCCTGAATCAATGTGGATTGTTCTTGGTGCTGCTCTTTTGCTCAGCATCACTGCTAGTGCGGTTAACAGGATAGTTTTACCCGTAGCTAAGATCCGTAGATATAGTAGAGAGATTCGGAAACACCGAGAAGCAACGGCAAAAGCGAAAGAGGAAAACAACCAAAAATTATTATTGAAATTAGAGCGGAAAAAAAAGTTCATTGAAAGAATCCAGAGGGAACAAGCGTCAACACGTTTTAAGCCAACTCTCATTTATATGATACCCTTTTTTATTCTGTTTTACTACCTAAACAATCTATACGGTGCTCCAGGATTCGGGCCACAGATGCCCTCTGTTGTTGCGGTGCTTCCAATTAACCTATCCAGTATCCCCGGAATTCCCGAGGGAATGCTGGGAGGAATGATCGGACCGCAGTATTTGGACATTAACTGGTTAATCTGGTGGTTGGGTGGAATTGGTTACTGGCCTGGGATTTATATATGGGCAATGCCCTCAGAGGTATACACGTTTATGCGCTTCTTTGCGGGCATGAATATTCTCAGTGCCGGGGATGCTTGGTCTATTATACCGGGGTTCGGAGTCTATTTTCTATGGTGGTATTTTATCAGTAACTTTGCTTTTGCTGGTATTTTTCAGCGTTTGTTTGGAGTAAACTTTGAAACGTAGGTTGGTGATGAGTTGCCTAGTCCGAGGTACAGGTCCAGATCTATGGGAAGGAAAAAAGTTAGAACGTCAGGAAGACGACTGGTTACCCATTATAGTGGAAGGAAGGATAGCAAACCAGTTTGCGCCTCTTGTGGGGCGCATCTTCCGGGTTGCTGGAGTGAACCCACTTCTGATGCCAAATCAAAAACTCAGCGACGACCGGAAAGACCTTATGGCGGATATCTTTGTTCCAAATGTTTAAAATCGTTTTATAAGAGTAGCATCAGGGGCAGCGAATAGTGGGCATTGTTGTAACCATTAGCGGTTTACATGGTGTGGGAAAATCCAGTTGTGCTAAGCTCCTAGCAAAGAATTTTAATTTGAGGTACCTTTCTTCGGGAGAAATTTTTCGCCGTCTAGCTAAGGAAAAGGGCATGCTCCTTGAGGAGTTTAGCCGTTACGTTGAGGAAAATCCCGAAATAGATCGTGAGATTGATGAGCAGACTATTCAAGCCGCAAAAGAAGGAAACGTGGTTATTGATGCTCGTTTGAGCGCGTGGAAAGCCAGAGAGTTTGCTGATATAAAAATATTACTGACCGCCCCATTGGAAGTGAGAGTTAAAAGATTGTCTGAAAGAGACAACAAAACGTATAAAGAATCTCTTGAGGAAACACTCCACAGAGAGAAGAGCGAAAAGGAGAGGTTTAAAAGAATTTATAACATCGATATCGATGACTACTCTATTTTTGATATAATAATTAACACCGAATTATGGCTACTCAACTCTGTAGTAAAGATTTTAAATACTGTCGTGGAAGAGTATCTTACCTCGTCCTCCTAAGAGGGTGAGCCTACTAGGGTGACCTAGGAGGAAGACTCAAGAGAGACTGGAGGTTTATAAAAATGGCTGCAATTGAACCTGGAAAAATTTGTGTGAAAATATCAGGAAGGGAAGCCGGCAAAAGATGCGTAATAGTAGAAATAATCGACAAAAACTATGTCCTTATCACCGGACCACCCACGATAAACAAGGTTAGAAGACGCAAATCAAACATTAAACATCTAGAAGTCACACAGGACAAGATTGAAATCAAACGCGGAGCCGAAGACAGTGAGATCGCGGGGGGGCTCGAAAAAGCCGGCCTGCTAGACTTGATGAAAGAAACAGTAAAAATCAATATTTAGAAAATATAAAATAATCTAAACATTCATATCCTTACTCCTTTTTATTTTAATTCCAAAAGGAATTACTGAAAAAATTAGTGGGGATAGTCTAATGGTTGGACGTTTTTTACCAAGTGACAAAAAAAGAGAATTAATTGAAAAGGCTAGTGTGGTTCCTGACCCAGAGTATGGAACCCCGCCCAAGGAACGCCGAATAGAAGAATACATACAAAAAGGAATAATCAACGTCGACAAGCCGCCTGGCCCAACTTCACATGAGGTAGTGAGTTGGGTCAAAAAAATTCTAGATCTTAGAAAGGCGGGTCACGCTGGGACACTAGAACTCCTATAGGAAATTTTAAGGAACAGTGAAATCCCAAAGTGACTGGAGTACTTCCCGTAGCCCTGGAATCTGCAACCAAAGTGGTTCAAACCCTTCTTCCCGCAGGGAAAGAGTATGTTTGCGTCATCCGACTCCACGGTGATGTCGCCGAAGAAAAGTTCAGAAAGATTGTAAACGAATTCATTGGACCAATATACCAACGTCCACCACTTCGCTCCTCTGTTAAAAGAAGGCTCCGCACTAGAGAAATATACTACATTGAACTAACGGAAATCGAGGAACGAAACGGCCTTCTACGCATCGGCTGCGAAGCGGGCACCTACATCAGGAAACTCTGCCACGATATCGGCGAGGTTTTGGGATGTGGCGCTCATATGAGAGAACTCAGACGCACCCGAACTGGGCCCTTCAAAGAGGACTCTCTCTCAAACCTATACGACGTAGTTGACGCATACCATTTTTGGAAAGAAGAAGGGGACGAATCATTCCTAAGAAAAGTAATACAACCAATGGAAAACGCGTTACAACACCTACCTAAAATACTAGTACGCGACTCAGCCGTAGACTCCATCTGCCATGGCGCCAACCTAACAGTACCCGGAATAGTAAAGCTGGAAACCGAAATAAAAGCAGGAAATATCGTTTCCATTTTCACCCTCAAAAACGAAGCCGTAGCCTTAGGAAAAGCAAAAATGAACAGCGAAGAAATATACTCATTAAACCACGGAATCGCAGTAGAGATAAACCGAGTCCTAATGGAAACCGGAACCTACCCCTCACTATGGAAAAAACACAACAAACAAGAAAATTAGTCTAAATTCATTAAAGGAAGCAAATGATGGCGCAGGGAGTGGGATTTGAACCCACGAGACCCAATTGGATCACAGGCTTCCCAGAAAGTTCTCCAGGCTTACGCTATCTACCTTTGTAGATTATCTGCGCCGTTGTGGTGCATCTCTGTAATACCACTTGGCTATCCCTGCTCAACTTCTAATTGTGAATCAGATAATGATGCTGAGTATTGGCTATTTTCTAGTTTAGAGGTTTATGTATATTTATTTGTTTTCAGTGTATCATGAATATGTGTATTTTTTTATGAATTTTACTCTTCTGTTGCCTAATTTTTGTGTATTTGTACGCAAAGTTTATTTTGATGTTTTGTTGTTTTTGCTTACTAATGAGGAGTGTTTATAGTTGTCGTCGGAAAGTTATCGTTACCTTGTTCGGGTTGCTGGTACCGATTTGGACGGTTCTAAAAAGTTCCGTTACGCTTTAACAGATATTAAGGGCGTTGATATTAGGTTAGCGGAGGCTATCCTCCGGGTAACTGGTCAGGATCCTGATGTAAGAATGGGGTATGTTTCGGATCAGGACGTTAAAAAGGTTGAAGAGATTTTGACTGATCCGATTAAATTTAATATTCCCCGTTGGATGTTGAATCGGCAAAAAGACATGGATTCGGGGGGTGATGTACATATAATTGGTTCTGATCTGACTTTAAGCGTTAAGAATGATGTTGATACTATGCGGAAAACTAAAAGTTTCAAAGGGATACGCCATGCTTTGGGTCTTAAGGTGAGAGGGCAGCGCACCAAAACTACGGGGCGTAAGGGTCAAACAGTTGGAGTGAGGAGGAAAAAGAGGTAGAGCTTTGAGGGATTTTAAATGGGTGATCCTAAAAAACAGAGAAAGAAATATGGTACTCCGAGACATCCTTGGCAGAAGGATAGAATACACAACGAATTAATTCTTGTAGGTAAGTATGGATTGAGGAATAAGAGAGAGGTCTGGCGTGCAAATACTATGCTTAGAGGTATTAGAAACCAAGCCAGGCGCTGTCTTGCTCTTTCGGATATGGAACAGGAAAAAGCAAGGAGCTTGTTAGTAGGAAGACTTAATCGTTTAGGAATCTTACCTACCGATGCTTCTTTAGATGATGTGCTTTTGCTAAATATTGAAGATTTATTGAATAGAAGATTACAGACCCTAGTTCACAAGCATGGTTTATCAAAATCCATTTACCATGCAAGACAATTAATAACGCATGGACATATAGCCGTAGAAGGGAGACGTGTAACATCACCAGGATGTTTAATCCATGGAGAGCAAGAGAATCAGATTTCTTTCGCTTCCGCTTCACCGTTAAGTGATACGAATCATCCCGAACGAATTAAAACTAGTTGAGGAAAACAATAATAATCGATTAGAAATAGGTGGATAAAAATTGAGTGAAAAGTCAAAAAAACCACATTGGGGCATTGCTCGCATTTATTCTTCTTATAACGACACCATAGTTCACATAACAGATATTTCAGGTGCTGAAACAATTGCAAGATACTCTGGAGGTATGATTGTGAAGGCGGATAGGGATGAGTCTTCTCCATATGCGGCTATGCAAGCAGCCTACAGGGCGGCTCAAGTTGCTATTGATAAAGGTATCACAGCAATACACATATATGTCAGGGCACCAGGTGGACACGGTCCCAAAACTCCAGGTCCTGGGGCTCAAGCGGCGATACGTGCACTAGCAAGGGCAGGATTGAGGATTGGAAGAATTGAGGAGGTAACCCCGCATCCTCATGATGGTACACGCAGACCAGGAGGAAGGCGTGGTCGTAGGGTTTAAAATCGTTATTCAACTATATCCCCTTTTTTATAGAAGAGATGCAAGAAACAAGTCTTAAATAATTTTTATGTATTTGTTGATTGTGCTCACTAATGATATAGTTTTATTTAAAAAGTCTATTAATTTATGTCGTTGGTGTAATTATGAATGTCCGAATAATATCTCGGGATAAAAACAATCTAAAATTTATGCTTGAAGATACTGGTGTAGCTTTTGCTAATGCTTTACGGCGCATAATTTTAGCTGAAGTGCCGACTATGACTATTGATGAGGTAATTATTATAGAGAATACCTCACCATTATTAGACGAAATTCTTGCGCATCGTTTAGGTCTTATACCGCTCAAAACCGATTTAGAAAATTACACTTTACCTGAGGAATGTAGTTGTCAAGGAGCGGGATGTACACAGTGCCAACTTACATTCACTCTGGAGAGGGAGGCTGAGGAAGAGGGAGTAATAGTTTATTCGGGGGAATTAAAATATCAAGATCCCTTAGTAGTGCCTGTAAGTGATAAAATCCCCATTGTTCGTTTGGCACGGGGACAACGTATAGTGCTTGAAGCTTATGCTTCTCTTGGTCGGGGTAAGGATCATGCTAAATACCAACCTGTTTCTACATGTGCTTATAAATACAAGCCAATCGTACAACTAGAAGGGGACAAGTGTGAAGCGTGTGGTGATTGTGTAGAGATTTGTCCAAAAGGTGTTTTGGACCTTAAGAATAAATCAATCATGATAAAGGATGTTTTAAACTGTTCACTATGCAAAGCGTGTGAAGAACAATGTGAATTCGACGCCATTCATGTTGATTCGGATGATTCCTCATTTATATTCAACATCGAATCAAGTGGGGCGCCCCCTCCAGAGGAAATAGTGGAAAGAGCTATTGAAATATTTTCGAAAAAAGTTAAAGAACTTAAATCACTCCTTGCCTCAAAGAAGTCATAAATTTGTACAATATTGGAAAAATCGGAGGTTGAATCTTGCCCAAACCAACTGGACCGACAAATCCTGAAGATTGGAAATTGATAATTGAACTTGAGAAAAAATCAAAAAAAGAAAAAAGTAGTCTATGGAAAAGAGTTTCAGATGAATTAAGGAAACCTCGAAGGAATAGGGCTTCTGTAAATCTATCCAAAATTAACAGGTACACGGTTAATGATGACACGATTTTGGTGCCAGGGAAGGTCTTGAGTTCAGGAGAGCTAAAACATAAGGTTTGTATAGCAGCACTATCTTTTTCCGAAGAAGCGGTTAACAAAACTAAAAAATCCGGAGGAGAGTGTATAACTATTCCAGAACTCATGAAAAGAAACCCTTCGGGCAGCAAAATCAAAATAATTAAATGAAAGGGTGGGTAAAATGCCAAAAAAAGTAAAAAAGTCTGAAGAAGAGGAACCACAATTAGAAGAAGGGGAGGAAATAGAAGAAAAATTAGAAATCAAAAAGCAACCAAAGAAAAAGAAAATTAGACACGCCCTCCCTGTTGATAGCGTGGTAATTGATGCTACTAACCTTATTCTTGGAAGGTTAGCAAGCGTGGTCGCCACCCGCCTTCTAGAGGGTGAAAAAGTAGCGATTATTAATGCCGAGAAAGCAGTAATTACCGGTGACACGAAATCAATTGTTTCAAGGTACAAATCAAAATTAAATATTAGAACACACACGGCACCATGGAAAGGTCCTTTTCATTATCGTAGACCTGATCGAATAGTTAAACGTACCATTCGTGGCATGCTTCCCTGGAAGAAACCTAAAGGAAAGACTGCCTACAAGCGTCTCAGAGTTTATATAGGCTTACCTGAATATTTGAACCAAGTTCCTACACAAACTATTTCTGATGCAGATGTTAAAAAATCAGATTCCAAGTATATTACAGTGGAAACCCTTTCCAATGAAGTAGGATGGGCATCACCTGTTGATTAGAAACTACCGTTGGAGGTTTAATTGTGAGTAAAAAGGTAGTAATACTAACTAGTGGAAAAAGAAAGAACGCAATAGCAAGAGCGGTTCTAAAACCAGGTTCCGGAAGAATAAGAGTTAACAAGAGACCCATTACTATAATTCAACCGCCTTTAGCTCGTCAAAAGTTATTAGAACCCTTAATTTTGATAGGCTCCAATTTATATAATCAAGTTGATATAGATGTTACAGTTCAAGGTGGAGGAATAACAAGTCAGGCAGAAGCAGCAAGAACCACCATTGCGAAGGCTTTAACCCAATATTTCGACGAACCTCAAATAAGACAAAAGCTCTTAGATTACGACAGAAAAATTCTAGTTTCTGATCCTAGACGAAAGGAAGCGAAGAAACCGGGTGGAAAAGGCGCCCGATCAAAAGAACAAAAAAGTTACAGGTAAAATATTAATCCTATAAAAGGGGCTTAGTATGCGTATTATGTACAACATGTTTGAAAAATCCAAAAAACGTTTATGTCTCAAGTCATATGTAAAATTGTGTAATAGGAAAAATCGGAAACCGTTTTTAATATCTTGTGGAGATTAGTTTTATGATAATACCTATAAGATGCTTTACATGTGGTAAACTAGTGGCTGACAAATGGGAAGAATTTATCAGGAGAGTAAGGCAGGGCGAACCACCAGACGCCGTGTTAACAAGCCTGGGGCTCACACGGTACTGTTGTAGGCGTATGATGCTAAGTCACGTTAACCTGATAGATGATATACTTCCCTTCAGTCAACACACTTAACCCAAAAATTTTTAGGTCTAAAAGTAATTTGACAGACCATCCATCCAGTTAGAATTTAGAGCGTGTAATATAATGTCTGAGCCAGAACTATTAATTCCCCTAGATAAGTATCTTGCTGCGGGAATCCACATCGGAACACAGGTTAAAACGAAGGGTATGGAACCCTTTATCTATAGGGTAAGATCTGACGGACTATATGTTCTCGACATTAGAAAGACAGATGAGAGAATAAGAATAGCTGGTAGTTTTCTAGCAAAATTCGAACCAGCAAGAATAGCCATTGTATCCGCTAGACAATACGGTCAAAGACCCATACGTAAATTCAGTAGCGTAATTCATGCAAATACAATTGCAGGAAGATTTATTCCGGGAACCTTTACAAACCCCTCTTTAAATAGGTATATTGAACCAGATGTCATAATGCTCACTGATCCTAGGGCCGATTCACAAGCATTAGATGAGGCTGCAAAGGCCCTCATCCCCGTTATTGCCTTATGTGATACCGATAATTCCACCTCAAATATTGATCTGGTTATCCCCACCAATAATAAGGGGCGAAGAGCACTCTCTCTTATATACTGGTTATTAGCACAGCAAGTTCTTAGGGAGAGAGGAGAAATTCCACCCGAGGGAGAACTACCAGTTTCTGTGGAAGAATTCGAGGCTATAGTCAAACGGTAACGCTGGATGAAGTCTCATTAGGACCTGAATTAAAAATAAATTACATTAATTATTAGGAGAAATTATTGTTCCTGACCGGTAGGTGAATTAACCATGATAAAGGCTTCGGCGCCGGGAAAAGTTATTTTTTTTCGGTGAACACGCGGTTGTCTATGGACAACCTGCGTTAGTAGCTGCAATAGATAAACGAGTTTATGTAACTATCAGTTTAAATGATAAAAAAGAATACCAAGTCTTCTCAAAAGAATTTGGCAAGGAAACAAAATTTAAAATTGATAAGGACTATCCGGCAAACCTACCGCTCATTTTCAAGCCAATATGGGCTATTTGTAAAGAGATTTCAAATCGAAGTGGTTTGAATTATGGTTTTAATATTTCGATAAAATCAGACCTCCCTCCGGGTGCAGGACTGGGATCGTCTGCGGCTGTTTCTGTGGCTACTGCTGCAGCCGCTAATGCTTGCCTAAACCTAAACCTCTCAAAATCCGAAATTTCGGATATCGCTTTTGAGGCTGAAAAAATTGTTCATGGAACCCCCTCTGGA
>DXJA01000032.1 GCA_019056875.1 Candidatus Jordarchaeum madagascarense | reverse complement strand
TTTAGGTAGAATCCCTTTGCTGTGCCTAGGGCTGACCCGTCGGGTCGGAGTGCAACAAAGTCGTCTTGCACTATTTCTATACCTTCCCCATCATTCTCGTTCAAGTCGTGAGTGTGGCAGCTGTGAGTAGTTTTTCCAGTTGCTGTAAGTCCGAAGATTAGTGTGTTGTAGGTTTTTATTTCGCCTGTTTTAGCATCTCTTGCTCTGATCTTTTTAGCCCCGGCGTGCAGCCCGAGCATTCTCTGCTGCTTGGCGAACCACATCGCCATCCTCAGGAAGCCTTTCTTAGCTTCCCCATAATAGTCTGTCCCTAGGACAAAGGTTACCCCTATTTCGGGAAACACTATTATTTGCCTGTCTTTTTCATGCCATTCTGGAATATACACCATATAGGTATGGGGACCATTGTAGTTGTCCTTTGGTGGAAATAGTGTCTGGTTGACCATATGTGCTAATCGGATCATTTCCCCCCGGTGGACGGAAATAAAGAGGGTGCATTTAGGTGTGAAGTCGGGATTGTTTCCCATGATGCGTTCAGCGCATACAAGAGGGGCGTTCTTAACGTATTGGAGAACAGCATTCACGGTTTTGGGTAGATTTTTCATGAGTTCTTTCTGCTTGGGGCTCATTTCATACTGAACCACCTCTGGGCTGCCAACTGTTATGGTTAATCCTGCACTCCTGTTTTTGACCGTGGAAACGAAGTTGTAGTTGTTGAACTTTGTTTTTGTACCGTAGAATTCAGCCATCCTTCTGATTTCTTCGGGTGAGGGGTATTTTACGTTGGTTCTCTTATAGAGCTTTTCAACTGAATTTTTTATTTCCTCTAGGTTTATCTCGGAGATGATTTCATCGATTTCGGCTTTGGCTCTCTCCTTTTCTTCCACTAATGGTTCAAGATATTCCTTAGAGGCAATTATCCGCCTGACTTCTTTTTGCATGTCTAAAAGGGGGTGAGCCACATTCAAGCAGTACACGGCTGTAAATTTGAAAATGTTTTTGTAGAAATCAATTTGGAGTTTATCCCGCTTCTTACCATGGACAAGTAGGTAGGGGTTAAAAAAGGGTTGCGGTGAACTGGTTAGTACGCTTATCGCCTCTTGTGGACTCAGGCGCTTAGCTATCCTTTTTTCTTTGGGATGGTTTACAAGCAGAAAAACGAGTTTGATACGTGTTGTGTCAAGATACTTCTCATTTCCACCTATCCACCAAGGGTCAAGCATAAAGTGATTATTCTCCTTTTTACTATTCTCGTAGAGTGCTTGAAGCCGGGGATAGATTTTTATAAGATCCTTTGTGAGAAAGAACTTTCTCTCGGAAACAGATGTGGATATGCGTCCTTTCTCTCCACCAAGCTGTTCAACATATATTATATCGTCAGAATGTATTCTCGCGCGATCCATCTCTAAAAGCAGAAAAGCGTTAGTGCTGACCCCTCTGCCCGTCTCTCCCATAATGGCCACGCCTTCACCGTTAATGTCCACCAGGCTCCCCCTGAGAAAGTTTAACCGCTCCTGCTCCTCGCAAACATCAGCCACAATACCCAGAGCCAAGGCTCGCACAAATTCGTAATCTTCAACATTAAAAATTATACCTGTTTTGGTCTCAGAGTTATAATATATTCCCGGGTTTTCATCGTAAATTCCGGTGGCTGCGTAAATTACACCGTGGGGGCGCAAATTGCGGTCCATGGCTGCTGGGAACCAGTTCTCTCTCCAAAAGTCATCCAGATGGCTTTCATTAGTTCTTAATTGGATGATGTACCCGTTTATATTTGCGTTCCAGACATAGATGGAATCGTATCCCATGTGTCTTTCTGCCTTTTGAACAAATTCTTCTCTTGTTTCACGCGAGATTCCTACGTCTATAACTCCTTTCTCTTTTTGTATTTTTTCCAAATCACCCATTCTAATTTCTCCTCAACACCCTAGTCTAACCACTTCCAATTCTATTCCTTTTTTTCCAGAATTCAAGTAACTTACACCTTTTTATACGTTTTCATTAAACAGTTAACAAAGGCTAAAAAATAAGCAATTTTATGTTAAAAAGAACTATCCTTTACCGCCAAATTGATTCTTTCATGTTAATTTTCGAAGTTAAGAAGGATATTTATCTTACTTTGTTCATATTGGATTATAGCCCTTGCAAAATTTTTCCAGTGACCTTAAGGGATGATTCTGGAAGAGCCGTATGACCTTTTTGGGATGATTTGCAAAAAGGGCTCCTCGAAATAGAGGTTTTCTTTAATCGAAAATTTTTACATTTATATCCTGCTTAAAAAACTAGATATCCGACACTCATTTCAAACAAAGAAATATGTTCTTTAGGAAATCTTTGGAAGAAGCAAATTTTGATGAGGGGGTAAATGGTACAAAAAGTTAAACCAAGCAAATCTTGGCGATAAAAATTAGCGGAAAACTATCACTATAAAGAAAAAACCTCAGGTGAAAAATTTTGAAAAGTGTTTAATTCAAATATGAGGTGTGGATTACGAAGCTTAAAGATAAAGATATTAAACGTTCATACGACAAGGCCGCTAGTTTCCCAATCTTATATGAGGTAGACGCTTTTTTTGGCAGAGCTAGGGAGAATTCTATTTATCGGAGAAAAGCTATTGCCTCTTTAAACTTGAATAATAATTCCACGGTTCTTGATGTCGCTTGTGGCATAGGATATAATTTCAAAATTATAGAAAATTATTTGCAGAATAAAGGGAAGCTCGTGGGAGTTGATATTTCATCCGAATCTTTGAAACTAGCAAAAAAGCGAACTGTGAAGAATAAATGGACAAACATAGAACTTGTGAACGTGAGCATTACCGATTATGAACCTAGAATCCTTTTTGACGCTATCCTTTGCACACTTTCTTTGGAAATAATACCGGATTATAAGGCGGCAATCGATAAGATATTTAATGCACTCAAACCACAAGGAAAATTTGCCATGATAGGAATGAAACTTAGTTCTCAAATGCCTTACAAGCTCTTGAATCCTATTTTTGGATGGACGTTCAGATTAGGGAGAATTGACTTGAATCGAGATATTGTCGCTTACATCGAATCAAAATTTAACAAAATAGATGATTATGAAGAATGCTATTTTGGTTATTATTACATTTTAAGTGCTTCTAAAACATAAACGGTTGAAATTAAAACTGATCATAGTAATTATTAATTTATAACTCCACTCAATTTAATGATTTTCTGATTTAGCCCCGTTTTACTTAGACTTTTTATTCTGAATCATTTTTCAATTCGTAGATTGTATCACAGCAAGAATCTCCTTCCGCCACAGTCCTAATTATGTTCAATTTAATCTTATCACTTACCGCTGTACGAAAATACTCATGATCAATTTCCATTACTGCTTCACATAACTCCCTGGATGTGTTCTCTAGGCCAAAGGGGCATTGGGTACCCTGAATTTGAAATTTATCATCAGTGATGGTAATTACTTTAACGTGGTTCGGATCAAAACTTTCAGAAAATGCTTTGGCAACCGTTGATAATTTGTTGTTTGGTAATTTTTTCCTAATTTTTAGACCGAGGGCCCGACCTTGTTTCGCGCATATTTCCCTAATAATAGGTAAAGCTTCTTTGCCGACCATTTCATAAAAAGCTTTAATTAGCATTCCCTGAGCTTCTATCGGATTCTTCGGTAAATTTTCAGTATTTTTATCTTCCATAGTATCCCTTCAGAATCAAATGTTTTAATTTTATAATTAAAGAACGTTTTACCCTATTTTTTAAAAAATTTTTTTATCGCTGTATTTGAGGAATCTTCAATTTAGGTTCAGAGTCTTTAATAGGTTCCCTCAATAATGTTTAATGCATTAATATGGAGAATTTATTTTAGAAGTTTGTAGGAATATTTTTTCGGAAATGTGCTTTGAGAGTTTATCCAAGTTTTTTCCTGTTTTTGCCGATATGGGAATTATCCGGTTCTCATCACCTGAGTCGAATACAGTTCTGGTTACGTCCAATATTTGCTCCAGGTTTTCTTCATCTGTTTCGTCTATTTTGTTTAGCACCACTATGGTTTTCTGCCCTTGTACTGGGATAGTTTCTAATATTTTTAATCCTTCACTCAGTTTTAATGCCACGATCTCCGGTGGCTCGTTTGCGGATACTAGGAATAACTGGAGATCCGCGTACTGAAAGTCAATCAGGTTTATTTCGAATGAGGTTAATAGTCGAGGATCCAGGTCTATAACAAAACCTATGGTGTCAACAAAAAGTACATTACCGTTTTCCAGCCATTTTTTATACTTTGCAGTTAGTGTTGTGAAAGGTGTTTCACTAACTGGTTTGTCTGCTCCGGTGAGCTTGTTGAAAAGTGTGGTTTTTCCAGAGTTGTAGTATCCTCCGATGTTTACAATTTTGGCTCCTTCTTTCTTCCTCCTAATTACCTGCATTTTTTTCTCACGTAACATGCGGTCTATCTCCCTCTTAATGGAGGACTCTCTCTTGCTGAACGATTTAAGAGTACTGTGCATCGCATACTCTCCACCACCCATCAGGAAGGGGTGCTCCTCCTTGTACTTTTCTGAAACCTTAAGTTTTAACAGTGGGGTTTCCTTCTTCATTTTGGCCAGCTTTATCTGTTGGAGTGATAAAATGTCTGAAGCATTCGCCTCAAAGATTTCTAGAGTTAAATCGTACCTATCCATGACGTTTGCTTCCAGTTCCCTTGCGAGGTTTAGAAATTGTTTTGAAGACAGTTGATTGTAAACAATTAGGTTGTCAATGTCTTGGAATTTCATGAACTCTCTGATTTCCTCTACCTTTCCCTTTCCGAAGAGCAGGTCGCTGGTGGGATGTCTTGTTTGAATAATTTCCTCAACCACCTCGTAACCCGCGTTTGTTGCAAGAGTGATTAACTCATCTAACTCCACGCGAAATAAAAAGTGGTCATGGAAATCAGTTTTCAACATTGCAACACAGGCACGATTATTGAAAGTTCTCCTATCCAAGTATTCGCCATCCTAACGTGTATTCAACACTTAATACTTAATAGAAGGGGCGAGAGTCTTAATCAATTTTCCTTAGGCATCGGTTTAGCCCCTTCTCTTTCTAAGGATCATTAATATATGTATCAAGTTCTTCCACTTTAGTGGAGGATAACGGAGTGCGCGTAGCAATTTTTTCCGATATTCATTCAAATCTGTACGCTCTAGAAGAAGTCTTGAAAAGCATCTCAAAAGATAATGTGGACTTAGCCCTTTGCGGAGGGGACCTGGTAGGATACGGGGCGTTTCCCAATGAAGTTGTTGAGATTTTGAGAGACCAGAAAATATCTACAATAATGGGTAATTATGATGACGGAGTGGGGTTCAACAGAGATGATTGTGGCTGCGCCTATCGCAGTCGGAAGGAAATCGAATTGGGGGAAATTTCACTAGAATGGACTAAAGTAAACGTTACTGATGAAAACAAATCTTTTCTCAGAAATCTATTAGGAAATACACATTACACGTGGAACGGTTTCCGGGTTCTTCACGTCCACGGAAGCCCCCGAAGAATAAACGAATATCTTTACGAAAACAGACCAGAAAAAAATCTGCTCCGAATACTGGAACCATTAAACATAGACCTCTTAATCTGCGGGCACACCCATCTACCATACCACAGGATAGTGCAAGGAATCCACATAGTCAATACCGGTAGCGTGGGAAAACCAAAGGACAGTGACCCCAGAGCATGCTACGTGCTACTAGAAATAGAAAAAAGCCTCAGAGTACGTTTTAAAAGAGTTCCCTACGATATAGATCGAACCGCCCAGGCAATAAAAAGAGCGGGACTGCCCCCAGAATTCGCAGACGACCTTTATTCTGCTACTTTCACACACTAGTATTAGCACCCCTAATTGCTAACTCAAATTGCACTTCAATTCTTCTTGACGTATACTTATATTGAGCATTAAATGTTAAAATATTGTATATTCGGAAATAGTATGTAATCCATTTTTCGCTAATTGAAATGCTTGCATAAATGAGGCTGTGAAATGTCTAGGGAAAATGAATCTCCACTCGATGAAAGTGTTTGGCTAAAAGGGCACAGCGAGTTAGCCATTGCTATAGTTGAATACTTTAAAAAACGGAAATCAGAAAACGATATATTGAGCATATTAGACATTGGCTGTGGCAATGGTCGTGACGCGTTCTACTTGTCAGACAATCTTCAATGTAGTATTTTGGGCATCGACATTTCTAAAAAAGCTATAGATAATGCCACAGATACCGCCCTCAAGGTGAAAAAAGAAAATGTGAAATTTAAATGCTGCAGCTTCACGGAACTAAAGGAAGGCAAGTATGATATAATATTAAGCGCAGGCTTGTACCACTTCTTGAAAAAGAACGAAAGAGAGAAATTTAGAAAGATTATTATGAGAACATTAAAACCGAACGGTTCACTATTCCTTAGCACGCTTTCGGTGGGGGATACCGAGTATTATGGTAAAGGCACCCCAGTTCCCGAAGAACCAAACTCTTTCCTCTACGAGGAAACACCCGGAAACAAAATTTATCTCCACTTCTGTACCCGAGAAGAGCTAATACAAGATTTTAATTTCCTGAACATAAAAGAACTGTATGAATATGAAGATTATGATCCCCGTATTAAGGGCCCAGTCAACTTCATTCCATGGGTATTGATAGGGGAATACGCTGACACATCAAATAACACCTAGTAAAATATTCATCTTTTTTTAGTTTTCAATAAATTTACTTTAGTTCATTAGTTTATGAGCACTTGCAAAACCGAAATGAAAGCTACAAATTCCGCAAAAAATTTTTTTAACCCTATTTTCCTTTTATTGCCAAACAAGTCTCTAACGGGGGAAAAGGCTTACTAAAAATTTTGTGATTACTTTTTTAGGTATTTTTGGGATAATTTATTGTTTTTCTGTATCACAATTTTCCTTTTAAGAACATTGATGTGAATGGTGTTGTGATGTCTAATCCCCAGCCGAGGACATGGGAAAATCCTAGCAGTAGAGGTATTCCCGCAGAGAGGCTCAGTAAAGTGATAGGTACTCCGATTTTCATAAATTCCCGCCAGGAGACATGGAATCCCTGCTTCTCTAAAGAGGTTATTGCAATCAGGTTCGGGAGACCCCCTATGGGGGTGAGGCTAGCTCCTATGTTGGCTCCGTATAATAGTGACCATATCACCAGGTTTTCGTTAATTAGAGCTGATGCAGATAGGCTGGGCGTTACGAACAGTAGAGCTGTTGTTACAGAGATGTTATCCAGCACTCCTGATAGTCCGCCACAGAATAAACTCACAAGGGTTGCCGTTCCCGGAATATTTGCGAATATCAGGCCTCCGAGGCTATTTCCCATAATTTCCAAAATTTTGGTTCGGTCTACGCCACCCACTATGATGAATATTCCTATGAAGAAGAATATGAGGCTCCAGTCCACTTCTTTTAGGGTTCTCTCGGGGTCTTCGCCGCTTACAAAGACAAAGGCAAATGCAAACACTAGTGATACCACGTAAAAGGGTATGTTAAATAAACCGGCTACAACGAATCCCGCTATTGTTGCCCCAAGAAGTATAGCAAGTTTTCGGAATAATTTAGGATCCTTCATAAGGGTTTTTTCGTTAAAAGATAGTAGTTCTTCTCTCGTTTCTAGGTATCCATCTTTTTCTTTTGGAATCTTGAAAGCATCCTTGTAGTGGCGGAATATGAAGAATAGAGCGATCATGGTGCTGAGCACCGCGAATGGCACTCCTAACACCATAAAAGTGGGATAAGAGAGCCAGCGTGTCGGATCTAGATTGTAGTGGCCAGTAACCAGAATATTCACGAAGCTGCCGATAACCGAGGATGCACTAGCCGCGTTGACCACGAACACCGTGCCGAGAATATAGGGTACCGGGTTGAGGTCCAATACTCTGACTATCTGAAAGATTAAGACACTTACTATAATGAAGGTGGGGTCACCGTTCAAAACCATTGTTAGAACAAATGTTAGTATCCATATGTAAATGAAGAGTTTTTTAAGATCCCCTCCGCTGAATTTAACTACTTTAATTATAATGTATTCAAATAGTCCAGACCGACTGGCTACAGTTGTTATAACAACAATG
>DXJA01000325.1 GCA_019056875.1 Candidatus Jordarchaeum madagascarense | reverse complement strand
AATATTATTATTCCCAAAAAATGAGAAAATGTATCCTTTTCCGCTCTTAGCTCTCATATTGGATAGACTTTTGCCCATGAAGTTAAAAATAAGTTCCGTGAAACATATTATTTTTTTTCCAAATGTTTGAAATATTTACGAAATTTTAGAGATTATGAATAATAAAAAATTTTAATTCTGTTCTTTTATAAATTATAAAAAATAGCATCAAAAAACCATATTTTTCATATACTTTTCAATTAAAAATATATTTAACAATTAATCACACAGCAAAATGCTGATAGGACAAATTTTTTAAAGGAAAAGTATGTTTCATTAATGTTGAAAATTAAGCAAAAGGTTCGCCAGCTTATAAATCTAAGACTAATCTACAGCTAAACCAAAAAGTGGGGACACACAGAAGCAAGAAAAGGAAAGGATGAATGTATACTAATCAGAGGCTTGGAAAAAAGTGTGATACAAAATTTTGAGGAGAAAACTATTGTTGCTAAAGTCAATAGCAGAAATACTAGTCAGTTGCTTAGGCTTCGCCTATGATAAGCCTTGCCGTTACCTAATTTCAGAAGAGGGCAAGCTTACCAGATGCGCCTTAGATTATTCAGTGCCCATTTGCAAAGGAATATGGTGTGAACCAATAACCGAAGACCTGATGATTACAACCTGCGACAAGCTCGCCGATGTTGCAAGAACACTCCCAAATAAGATTTCATGCGGGATAACAGACCTAGATCTGTATTTGACAGGAGGATGCCAATTCACTGACCATGTAGCAGTCTTTGGTGAGCCGAGAACCATGACCTTTTTGGCGATGAATATTATTGTTACGGTCAGTAAGAAAAATATTAAATCATTCTACTTTACAAACAGTAAGGGGACACGTCTTAACACTATAAAGAAAATGATTGAGAAGATTGGTGTAAAATCGTGCACAGTTGATGATATAGTTAATTTTTATGAAGGAATAAGAGAAAGTTATCAATTAGTAGATAGAGTAAAAGAGATGCTAAATACCTCGCAAGAGGAGGGATTTGAAGGTCTCCTAATTTTAAGAGATTCAATTCTAAAGTATATTAAGGAAGAAGCCCTGTTTCCAAAGAAAATTTTTGAATGGGAGGAGAATATTCATAGAGTGGGTCTCCGTAGTATGTTAACAATATCAATGTTTGAATCAAAAATTCTGGAAGAGGAAATTCGAAACTTTATCATGAAGAATTTTTCTTTGGTTATTGAGACACGCGATAACCCGCCCAGTTTTAGAATCCTTAAAAAGGACCAAGGCAGACCCAGTGATTGGATTAATGTAGATTTAACCGTGCCTTGAACTCTATTTTTATATGTGGGTATGTTAATCATTAATGCAGAAAAATGTTTATTTAGAAAGGTAAAAGGGAATGAGAAAATGATAAGGATTCATGGAAAGACGCCTCCATTTCTGCTCAAGGGTGAAAAACTGATACATGTCGTGCACGGCGTAAGTGTTGGGGAGTCCGAAGATTTCAACCTCCAAACCAATGTAGGCGACCTGTACTTGACAAATATGCGTGTCATATTTTACGGAGACAAGGGAACCTTAGCCAATATACTGCGCACCTCTCCAGAGGAGGAGGTATTTGGAGGATTCAGTGTATTCTTCGAAAACATAGATGATGTCTCAATAGGAGGACTAGTAGACAAACACCTTGAGATAAAGTACCCCAAGGAGAGCAAATGGTCAGTATTCAAATCCGATCACATCGCCATAAAGGGCATGGACACAGACGACATGGGAAGACTGATAAGACTAATCAAAAACTACAAGCAAATGGACCTAAAACCCATACCCCTAACGGTAGCAGAAAGAGCACAAATGGACGATGATGTAACCAGCCCCGCCTATGATATCATGATGGAAACAGAAATACCCGCAAGAGCAGTTAAGGAAAAATCACTAGCCAAAAAAATTTGGGATGTACTAAACCCACCAGAGCCAGGATCCAAAACCAAAACCAAATCCAAAACCAAAGCTAGAGCCGTTTCAAGTGAAACAGGAGTAAGCGCAGAAAAATCAGGAGTGTCGGTATCAGAAAAGCTGTCACAAATGATGAAGGATAGAGAAGAGGCTAAAAAGAAAAAAAAGGAAGAAGAATTCAGAAAAACTCCATCGGGATATATTCTTGGTGAAAAAGTGGAAATGGTTTGTCCAGCCTGCGGGAGCACGGTCATGGTCGAGCCGGAAATGGACAGATGCCCCTACTGTAAAAAGAAGGTAAACTGGCTGACCGGCAGATTCATGGATTAGTTACTTCACTTACAATTTTTTCTCAAGTTGACTTTCCTTCAAATAAAAAGGAGAATACCCCACTACTGATCTGTTAAAATAATACTTTTACAGAACTCTCTACTATACAATTCTTACGTGTATTACCCCCACGGTTCTATACCCCATAGAGACTTGTATATTAAAAATTTTACAAACCTTTTTATTCGGCAATGAGAGTTTCAAAATTGAGGAGGTCATTAAGTGAAAGATTATAAAGCTATTTTTCATCTCGATGAAAAAAATCGGGGTGAAATGGTACTTCATAATATTGAGAACCTTCTAAATGATCTGGGAGAAGACAATGTAGAAGTCGAGTTATTAGCAAATGGACAAGGAGTGAGAGTCCTACTTAAAAAATCCAATTCGAATGAGGATCTAATCACTAGGCTTGCAGCAAGGGGCGTCCGCTTCGTTGCGTGTTCCAACAGTATCCGTTACCTAGGCCTGACCAAGGATGCATTATTTGATGGAATTGATACAGTCCCCTCAGGAGTGGGTGAGTTGGTCAAGAAACAGACTCAAGGGTGGGCGTATATTAGGCCGTAAATTGCTCCTATGAAGGATTGATTAAAAAGGAATTATAGGGCAAATAGATGCTAGCTGTTTAAAATGTGTTAAATTTAAATGCTTCAGTAGCTAGTGTTTGGGAAGGTTATCTGGGATTTTATTAGGGGTGTCGTGAAAATGAGTGGAGACGCCGAGTTGACTAGTAGAGTTAAAAAGATTGCCCAAGACTTGGGAGCTAAAATTGTGGGAGTTGCGGAGGCGGATAGATTCGGAGAAGCTCCTGAGGGCCATAGACCGAATGTTATTTTAGGAGATGCAAAGAGTGTAGTGGTTCTGGCTATTCCCCTTTTAAAAGGGGTTATAAAAAATGCTCCTAGCAGAGAATACTTTTTAAATTATTTCATGATAAACCATGAGTTAAATAGAATTGCCCTTCACTTGGGGCGTTACTTGGAGAGCGAAGGATATGAGGCTGTTCCTATACCGGCTTCTTCCCCTTACAACATTAACGAGAATCGGGGAGACCTATCCCATCGCCATGCCGCGGTTCTTGCGGGAATCGGTATTTTGGGCAAGAACAATCTTCTAATCACTAGGAATTACGGACCGAGAGTGCGTTTGGTCTCCATTGTAACAAATGCTCCCCTGATCGGGGATGAGCCCTTGAATGAGAACTTTTGCAAAGGATGCGAAGCATGTGTTAAATTTTGTCCAGTAAACGCGTTGGAAACCGGATACACCAACAAGGAAAAATGTATTAGCCAATTGAAAAAAATAGGAAAAGAATTAAACACGAGTGAATTAATCTGCGGGGTATGCATCAAGGTATGCCCTCTTTGATTGAAAATAAGATTAAAATTACAAAAACTTTTTTTAGTATAATCTTTTAAGCATTTCAAATAGTGGAGATGCTAAGTGTGTTTGTTTTTTTAGTAAGAGTTTTAAAGGTGTTTGGTTTAAGATGTTTGAGAGGTGGCTTTTGTGTTTGAATTCGTCGATCCGGTGGAACTCTTCGGAACTATTGGGTTATTTGTCACTGTAGGTATCATGGCGATTTTTGTGGGAGTTTATGTGTGGGGCACCAAGTACAACAAGATGCTAATAAGGAGATTTGGGAGTATCCTGAAAACAGAGCTTGGTCCCCGGTGTGAGAAGGCTAAAGAGCAAATTTACAAATCGAGCGGTTTTAGAATTAACTGTGTGACTAAGAAAAATGTTCCTCTAAAAAACTGGGAAGTGGTTCTTTTCCTGTTAAATAGGGAGAACCTTATCCACCATTTAGCCTCACGGTTCAGACCATATCATGATATGCTTCTCACGACAGCAAGCCTTTTAGTGAAGCCCCAACTTCAGCTTGAAATCATTAACACTTCTAGTAAGACGATTATGAAGGAGGATGAGGAAGTTCTTAAAAAATTAAAAGAAGTTTCCGCCTCCAAACTGGGTGATAAATTCATCGTGAAATCCTCTGAAGTGGAAAGAGTTAAGGAACTGTTCCAAGATAAAGAGTTTACGGGGATGGTTAATAAGCTGGGTGATGATTTTATCAGAATGTCTGTAACCGATGCTGCTCCTCATCTATTGTTCGCCAGTAGAGCTAGGGAGTCTTCACTTATTACCCATGTAAGATTAGCTGAACATGTTGGAAATTACTTTAAACCTAAAAAGAGAAAACCCAAGATACTAGAATGAAACAATTTTTCAGAATCACAAACTCAAAGCGTGGATGGAAGTAAGATAGAAATTTTTATCACGCGTATTCCATTAAATAATATAACCAAAAAATAAGGTTTTTTTAGGCAATTTGGGAATTTCTCCAAAGAGAAATGGGAGGTGTGAAAGTTATGCCTGGGAAGCTTGTTGATATTATTTTCGAGATTTGTGGGGTTATAGGACCTAGGATAGCGGGAAGCCCGGAGGAAGCTAAAACAGCAGATTACTTAAAGAAGAAATTGAGACCTGTGAGCAATTCGGTTACTGTGGAGGAATTCAAGTGTCGTCCCGGTGTTTTGCATGGTCTTATTATCTTCGAGTTTGTTTGGATTCTCATAGCGTTTATTGCTTATTTTGTACTTCCAGCAGTGACCACTTTAATTATAATAGTAACTATTCTAATCCTGTTTTTAACCCGAATGAGGGGAAAGGAAATAATCGATGTGCTATTTAAATCAGCGACCTCAGAGAACGTAATAGCAAAAATAAAATCTAAAGAGAAAGCCAAGAGAAAAGTGATTTTTTCGGGGCACCACGATTCAGCTTTCTACATGCCTCTTTTCGCAAAACAGAAGAAGAGACTACACATACTTCAAAACATCCCAGTTTATTCAGCTATACTTTTCGCTGTCATCGCTGTGGTGAAAAGCGTGTGGATCTACCTCGACCTTTTCGCGGGATTAAATTCGCTCACAATGAGCCTAGGACTCTTCACATTCACAGACCTAATACGATTCTATCTGCCCATCGATATACCCGCAATAATAATAGGCCTAGTTAGTGTAGTGTCCGGTGCCTATTTTACATCGAACATGATAACCAAAACACCAGTAATGGGAGCCAACGACAATTTATCCGCGCTCGCTGTGATTTTAGGAATAGCGGAAAAAATTTCGGACAAACCGCCAAAAAACACTGAGGTTTGGATCGTATCTTTCGGAACCGAGGAGCCAGCAACTTTAGGAAGCAAAGTCTTCGCAGAGAAACACGGAAAAGAGCTTGAGGACGCATACGTAATTAACCTGGAAACGGTGGGTCAGGGAAAATTCGGAGTGGTTACCAAGGAGATATCAGTAGCTGGAAAACTTTCAACAGAATTAGCCGACTTGGTTGTTAAGGCCGGAAAGAAGTGCAAGGTCCGAGTAAAACCAATCGAGCTAAAATATGGTAATACTGATGCAACCCCCATTGCCAGAAAGGGATATCAGTCGGTTACTATTCTTGGTATGGATGAAAACGAGTTATTTACACTATGGCATATTCCCGAGGATGTTCCCGAGAACATAAACGAGAATAACTTACAAAACGCCCTGAAACTCTGTCTGCAGATTTTGGAAAATGTAGATACTATGCCTTATAAGAAATGATCCATTAGTAGATATAAAACCTTTTTTCCTTTTTTTGGCCGGTTTACTTACCGTTAATTTTGATTATGATATTGCATTATCTCGTTTTCTTCTCGAAAAATTATTAAAAGGTTTTTTCTGTTTATAAAAATTTCAAAAAGATAAGCGCACAAATCATAATGTTAAATACTTTGAAGCAATATTTATATAGGATTTCCTAAAGAAGAATCGTATATTATGAATGAAAAATATCTGGAGGTTTTAGAATGAGCAGAGGAGCATTATTGACTGGAATGGCCGGTGGAATAATAGGTACCATAGCTTCAGCGATAGGAATCGCATGGTCAATCCTTTCCTTGGTTTCTTATGAGTTAATTTTTGTACCAATTTACCCCTTTGGTTTTATCCCGGTGTATTCAGGACCTTCTATGCTTGTAGTTGCACTTACTATAATTTTTGTGGTGATTCTATTTGTTGCTTGTATTCTTACGGGTATCGGTTTCTACGGTATGTACACAGCTGGTGGAGGCGCAATGGGTGTCGTAGCTCTCATATTCGCTATAATAGGAGGCGTGGCCGCTTCTATATTTACATTCTTGGGCGTATTTGGATCATATGGTAGTTTTTACTATAATCCATACTCTTATATTCTTGCTTTGAGTTGGATTGGTTTTATTATATTTGGTGTCAGCTTCATCATTATAGGCTCTGCCAGTATTGCAGTGCGTGAGGTATCGACGCATTCGGGAACGGCGGTGGCTGCGGGAGTTCTGAGCATAGTCGGGGGTAGCTGCTTAATTATTTCCATACTCTTCTTCTTTGTTTGGATTGGTTTTGGATTGTTGTTTGTGGCCTTCATACTATGGGCAATTGTTTTCTACACCACGGAAGCATAATCTTTCTTTCCTTTTTTTATTCATCTAATTTTGTTTTTTAGTTTGAACCTGATTTTATTATTGCTAGGGATCCACCATTCAAACCGCAGAAAAATTATTTGAACAAAATTAATAGCTAGATGTCTAAAGTCTCGTTTGATGTCTCTAGATGACTCGTTTTGCAGCGGTTTGCAAAAACATTTAAATTTGGGAAAAATCTACCAATTACGGAAGTGTGACCAATTTTATACAGTTCTATATAATTAATTCATTTCCAGTATATTGGTAGTGTGGTAGGGATGAAAAAAATCATTGTAATTGGTTTAGACGGAGTAACTTGGGACGTATTAATGCCCCTGATTAAAAAGAATAGGCTACCAACCTTTAAAAAATTATTAAAAAATGGAGCTTACGGCACACTGGAATCAACGATACCACCAGTTACGGGACCCTCGTGGCTGGCATTTTCTACCAGCAAAAATCCGGGAAGGCTGGGGGTATTCGATTTCTTAATCAAAGGCGAGGGCTTTAGACTTAAACCAATATATTCGAAATATTATAGGGGGCGTTCTATATGGGATTATCTTAGTAATAAGGGCTATAAGGTAGGAGTTGTAACCTTCCCGGCGCTATATCCCCCATACGCAATTAATGGCTTTATGGTTTCAGGTATGGGTGCTTTTACAGAGAAAATTACCTATCCCGAAGAACTTAAAGAGGAAATTGACAAAGTTTCTGACGGATTCGAAATCGTAGTTAACTACCACGAACCACAATATGACAACATGGAGCTTTTTCTTAAGGATATAAATAGGTTAACGGATAAACAATTTGAGACGGTATTACACCTTTTGAAAACAAAGGACTGGAACCTCTTTATCTATGTCCTGTCGGCTACGGACTGGGTGCAGCACAGAATGTGGAAATACATTGACAAAAGTCATTCGCAGTATGACAAAAATATAGCACCTAAATACGCGAAAGAATTTGAAAAGTACTTCCAGAAAGTTGATGAATTTCTCGCAAAGTTGATGAATTTCGATGCAAATCTGCTAATTATTTCAGATCATGGCTTTGGTCCCCAAGATCAGAATTTTAACCTGCTTAAATGGCTTGAGAAGAAAGGCTATCTTGTAATGAAAGGGAATAGAGTGGGAATGGAAGTTGGGATAAAATTAAAATTACAAAAAGTGTGGACTTCTATTTTGAAATTGCTAAAAATAAATGATTATATCCCTAATACTCTGGAAATTAGAATTCAAAAAGCGTTAGAAGTTTCAACCAATGTTGCAGATTTGATAGATTATAATAATTCAGTGGCGTACTGCTTAGGGCACTCCATTGCCTTTGGTGCAATTTACATTAATCCAAACATTAAGAAGTCAGATAGATACGAGAAAATTAAGAAGAAACTTATTAGTGACCTTAAAAATCTGAGCGATGATATCGGAAAACCTGTGAAGGTCACCATTTTTGAACCAGAAAATATTTACAAAGGAGATAAAGTATACCTAGCACTAGACATAATTCCCTCAATTAACGACTACCGCTGTTTGATTTTGGAGAGAGTTGACAAACCTCTATTTGAGCAGAAGCCATACTCAAATAGACACTCTGGCTTCCACAGGTTAAACGGCATAATTATTGCCTATGGCAAAGATATTAAAAAAGACTACAAAATAGAAAATGCGAAAATCTATGATATAACTTCAACAATCCTTCACCTGTTCGGCTTACCAATCCATAACGAAATGGATGGCAAAGTGCTAATGGACATGTTAGAACCCAACTCGGAGCCCGCCAAGAGAAAACCCGACCATGTTGAACCATCATACTACGATAAATCAGAAGAAGAAAAAATAAAAGCCAAAATCAAAAAAATGAAACTGAAAGGGAAGATTTAGCCAAACCTGAGCGAAGTCTTTTTTCAAAAAGCTTTCATCCTACCCCTTTGTAAAATATTTTATATCAAGGATTTTCATTTTTCTATACTCAATTTTCTATGCAGACTAATTTTGGACCTTATGCAGACTGGTAGAATCCTGGTCGAGGTTCTATTATTTCTCCGGATTTGTGGAGTTTTTTTATGGTTTCTTGGGTTTCTTCGGGATTGTATCCCATGATTTCCATTTTTTGTATTATTTCTTTTTCCGGTAGAGGGTCTTCCGATTGGGATAATATTTTTATTAAGGCTTTGCTTGCCCCTTTTATCTGCATTTGAGGTTTATTGGCTTTGGATATGGCAGTGTATCCAGAATCTGCTGTGCCGACGTATTTCACAGTCCAGGGTGTGGGGAAAATCAGGTTTCCCTCTTTCCCTAGCTGGGTTAGTTTTTCTTTTACCCATTCGAAGTCTAATTTGTACTTGGGGCAGAGTTCTTCGATTTGATCGAAGCTTATCGGTTCATTGGTGCATTTTTCTCTTAGTAGTAGTGTAAGTCTCTGGTTTCTAGAGCTGGAAATGGTTTCTTCTTCTTCGATGAGCTCCTCGATTGTTATTGGTTCTTCGGGAATGAGTTTTTCTAATTCTTTTTGTGAGCTTTCTACGGCTTGGAGAAAACTTTGGGCATCCTTCCCGGCGTTATATTTTCTCACGAGCACCGAGGCTTCTCTTGCATCTTTAACAATCTGGGACTTCATGGGGTCAACCTTTATTATACTCCCGCAATTACCACATAACCGTGTTTTTTGCGTAGCGGGTGAAAAAGTGTACCTGCCGCATTTAGGACACCTGAAAATCGCGTACATTTGTTTCAATCATTTTCCTCCAAAAGAACCTTACATGTTTTTGTATGTTACATCCCGTATAAATATCCCCCTTTTTTATTAACATTTTTACCTACATTGATAATAAAATTCACACAATTAGGAACACTTGAAAATTTTAGCATCTTCAATTACAAGATTAAAAATCAGTCGACTTATTGGCCGCAAACAGCCAATTTAGGTTCAGAAATATCGCCAAACCAATTGTGGATTTTAAATTTTTTTTGTGAAATAATCAAAGCTACCAATAGATTAAATTTAGTATAGGTATCAATCAGTAATGTCTTGAATGAATCATAAACATTTATGAAGTATAGCGACTAGGAATATTTCAGTGGAAACATAAATAAGTAAAATCGCTTGAATTATTAGGTATAATTAGGGGTTAAATTATTTTTTCCAAATCTTTAGAATTACGACAGAGGTTATGTGAAATGGATGTTGAGGCCCTTGCAGACCTGAAAGCCTATTTGGAAGAAGAGATTGAGAAGAGAAAAGAAAAACTTGAACGTTTTAAAAAATTTCTAGGCATTGTTGATGAACTTTTAATGCAGGAGAGCTTCAAAACTGCAGCCGAAGTAGCAGAAGTAATGGAAAAAAAAGAGGGAGAAGAGGAAGTTTTTGAAATTGTTTCCAAGGACGGCGTATTATTGGGAGAATTGTATATACAAAAAAATGTTATTTCAATCAAGCCTAACCCGGATTATGAGTTTAGTGTTAGATCTCCACCCTTCGCATCGTTCTTTATTGGGAAGATTCTGTCTAGTATGGTGGCGGCTGATGAGGAATTAGTCAAAGAAAAGAAGCTCGATGAGAAAAAAGTTATGAAGTTTAAAATGAAGGCACCCAATGACATTCTTGAAGAAATCGTGATAAGAAATTATGGTGATAAGAGCAGGGAAGAGGAGATAAAAAACACTATACGGTGGACGCTAGAAAAAATCTATCAACAGGATCAAAAACCCTCTAAAAAACAAAAAAAGACTTAAAGGAAAGTTTTACTATTCAAAATTCAATTAATAATAGTTCTTTAATGCCGAATAACCAAAAATTAGTGCCATTTCGGATTTGCAGTCTCTTTCGAAAGATTTATGTCTAGTTAATCTGAAATAGATGGATAAATGGAAAATAAATGGGGGCGAAAAATGTGGCTTACCGAGAAGCGTTTGAGAAAAAATTTTCTGAAGCTAATAGGGCAGAGCACCTTAGTCTTATAAAAGGGGCTTACAAGTATTATATAAAAAATGATGTCCGAGATGCTCTGGCTTTTGGAGCCATATCTTTGGTTAACAAATATCTTCAAGTGGCTAAGCTACCGAAAGAAGAAGACGCCATGTTTGTTGCAGCCCTATACCTGGTAAGTAGACATCCCTTTTCTTTTGCCAACCACACCTCAAAACAAGAGTTTGCAGAACAATTTGGAATCAAAGCTACTTCACTAGATTGGTACTCTGAGAACATAACAGAAAAATTGGGGTTCATAAGAATCTATGACTATCGCCATTTTCCTTATTATATTGATCCGGAAGGGATCATAAACTCTGTGATTTTGTCGGTTGTGCGTCTCACAGTTGAGGAGTTGATGGTGAGAACCGTTCTCGGTGTTGAAACATTCAACGAGGATGAAGCCGTCGATGGGATAGTGGATAGACTGATTGATAGACTAAAAATTGTACCCAATGTTTTCAAACCAGAGATACGTAGACTGGTTTCAGAATATATGGGTAAGGAAGTCAAAAAGTATATTTGAAGCCATTAGAGGTATACAAGTGAAAACTCAGGAGAGCTTCCCGACTTTTAAAGTTGAAGAAAAAAGAATACCCAGAATACTGCTTGGAACCTCCCCTTTCCTAGGAGCTGGACAGTTCGGCGTCCGAGCCTACCAGTATTATAAAAAGTTTTTTGAGAATCCACGAAATATCACGGAGTTAGTAATTGAGGCCATAGATATTGGAGTGAGGGGGATTCAACTTATTGCCTATCAGGAAATTGCTGAGACCGTTAAACAGGCACAAATTGAGACGGAGGTAGAACTAATAATTGTAGGAAGTTTGCCTTTTGATAGACCTGAGGAAGGACTCGATTGTCTGAGCAATTTGCCCACCAAGATTGTTTTACTACACGGTGAAGAAACAGATAAGCTAAATTTCAATAGGTTGAAATTCTGGTTGGGGAGGATTAGAGATTTGGGATTTATTCCGGGTGTTGTTACACACAAACCGGATCGTACTCTGCCCTTATTATTGGACAGTGGACTTGATTTTTCAGTTGTTTTACTTCCATTTAACGCAGCGGGTTTCCTCATGGGAGAAAAAGAAAAGGTTATTAATATGGTCTTGGAAAGGCAACAAATCCTTTATAGCTATGAAGCCTTTAGCCGCCGGGCGCCTCAAACCAAGAGAGGCCCTAGAGTACGTCTTTTCATGTGAGGGTGTAGACGCAGCGGCAGTTGGCGTAGCCACTGCTGATGAAGTTAGGGAAACTTTCTCGATTGCAAAACAAATTCTTAGTAAAGTACCATCTTTATGAATGGACTTTCTACTAGATGTGAAAGATTCTTATATATCATAAAATCCTTCAACTGTTCTACTATAGGATATTCTCCTTCCGAAATTTTTGCCACTCATGTTATCAGATTAATAATGATTGTCTTGAGCGGTTTTCACTTCTTCAACAACGGATGTTCCTGCTACTACCTGATCAACGGAGTGGATTACCGCCCCTAGGCTCTCTATTTTTTCCTTTATTTCTTCGAAATTTAGTCTATTTCCTTCGATGGTTATTTTTACACTCTCGGTTTCGGCGTCAACCTCAATAAGAGTAATGTTGATACCTAGAACTCCGTTTAGTTTTCCCAGTGTTTCGGCAAAATCTGGTAGAACTGGTTGGTGTGGTTTAAGAACATCGAGAACCAAACGTTTTAAACCGTAATTATTGCCCATTGTTTAAATGGCACCTCATCCAAGACCATTAGAATGGGATAAACTATTTAAAAGTATTGGCAAAATGAAACGGGGTTTCATAACTAAATCTCTACATCGATTCAATATCTGCAGTCTCTTAATATAATTTT
>DXJA01000324.1 GCA_019056875.1 Candidatus Jordarchaeum madagascarense | reverse complement strand
GTCCAGATCATCACACCTCGGGGGGTTCATAACATAACCTCTTCCTATATTCGATCTGCTGAATATTTATAAGCTGAAGAAGGATTTAAGTCAACTGCATAACTCCTATATTGATTAAAAGGCTGTAATACACTCTGGTCTTTCCACTCATTTTTCAAAGGAGGATTTGTTGTGTGTCAATATTGTGTTGCCCACGGAATGGGTACGAGGTGGTATCTGAATCCGAAAAACTTGAATCTGAAGAAGGCGTGGGAGGACGCCGACATCCGCTCTATCTCTGAGGCCATTGCCCTTGGCGGTCCCAAACTGCTGGTTGAAACTATAGCTACTGTGAACGCACTTGTTGACGAGTTGCCCTACTCGGAGCAGAATCTTGAAGTGCTAAACAAAATGTCTGAGCAAAGTAATGGAGGACAGATTGTTCCACTGGAGGACGCAATAAATATTCTCAGCATCCCTCAGAAATTTGATGTGAAAATCGGATTAACCTACTGCGCCTGTAGAAAACAGTGGGGTGGACAGGACAAGCTGAGCTGTATGCACCTTGAACCTTATTGCGATGCTCTAAAGAAATCTCAGGGCACCCTCTCAAAATACGACCGGTACATTACACCTGATGAGGCAATCGAGATTTGCAGGGAGTCGACTAGGGAAGGTCTCGTCCAATGGGTGCAGTGGGGGCCAATGCCCCACGTTATAGGCGTCTGCAACTGTGAACTACCCTACTGTGTCGTAATCAAATCAAGGCTGCTTTCCGGTGTCAGAAATGGTGCCATAAAAAGCCACTATGTTGCACAAATCGATCCAAAAAAGTGTGATGGTTGTGGAGGTAGCCCCCAGTGCTTACTGGCGTGTAACTTTGGAGCCATAAGATTCTCCCGGCTTGAGCAATACTCAGTAGTCGACCCCACGGTCTGCTTCGGATGCGGCGTATGCCGGGATAAATGTGAGAATAAGGCCATAGGTCTCATTGACAGAGAGAATGTTGCGGTGGCAAAAGACCTCTGGTGAAGCAAAGAAAGGGAGGTAAAAATTTTGAAAAAGTACAATATAAGTATGGATATGGAGAAGTGCGTAGCTCCAGAAAACTGCGACCTGAAATGTATAAAGACATGTCCTCTCAAGGTACTGGCTTATTACCCTACAGACACCTCAAGAGAGGATAGTCCTGTTGTCTTAATAGCCACCTTCCCCTTTTTGTGCAACGGCTGCATGCTCTGTGTCGAAGTCTGCAAGCCAAAAGCTATCACCGTTTCAACGCCCTCATAACGTTCGAGAAAATTAACTCATTGGGGTGCTGGCAGATTTGCGAGCCTAGGGTACCATAGAATGGCCATTCCCTCTTAAAAAAAGGCTTACGAAAGAAACCTAATGTTTATCCACTTACAAATCTTTTTCCTCTTAAGATTTTAATATCCATTCCAAATTTTTTAGATTCATATTTAGAAAATTTTAATATTCATCCAAGTCTATATCGCTATGATATTGCAGTTAAAAATGACGAAGCACTCTAAAAATTTATTATATTAAAAAGCAAAATTCAAGTAATTCTTTCCTTGATGGAATAGGTCAAAGGGCGCCTTGATTACCTATTCAAATTTCAAGCAGTTCAAATTGTTAAGTATGTAAATACGGATGGAGGAAAATGTCTGAAAAGTATGATGCAATAGTGGTTGGGGCCGGTCTCGGAGGTCTCTCCGCTGCTGCCACACTGGCCAAGAACGGGCAGAGAGTGCTACTATTGGAAAAGCATTATAGGGCTGGTGGCTATGCGGGCAGTTTCGTAAGGGGAAGATTCGAATTCGAAATCGCGCTTCATGAACTCTCAGGTTTAAATCTGGACGCTAAACGCGGATTCTTCTATCGATATTTAGAAAATCTCGGAATCACAAGTAAGGTCGACTTCGTGAAACTCGATACGGTCTACCGCTCCGTTTTCCCGGATATGGAAGTCACAGTTCCCGCGGGCCATGAGGAAGCGGAAGGAGTTTTGGTGGATACCTTTCCCCATGAGGCTGAGGGGATAAAGCGTATTCTGGGAAGGATGAGCGCCACAAACAAGGCCCTAACACTAATCCAACGCGGAGCAGACTTTAATCAGCCCGAAATCAAGGAAAACTTCCTACCCTACTTGGATAAAACTCTGACCGATGTTCTTAACATGGATGTTAAAGACCCGAAAGCCCGAGCGGTAATATCACAGATAATGGGCTACTGCGGCCTGCCTCCCTCAGAACTGGCTTACGTGATATACGCAATTGTTTATGACACCTACATTCGTTTTGGAGGAGCCCAGATCAAGGGCACGTCTCAAAGCCTCGCTAACGCCTTCGTGGAGGTCGTGCAAGAAATGGATAGCGAGGTCCGGGTGAATTGTGGTGTCAAAAAGATTCTTACAGAGACTGGCCGAGTCACCGGAGTGGTCACCGAGGATGACGAGACCATAAAATCAGACTATATTATCTCAAACGTTAACCCTTTAACAACCTGCGCAGAAATGATCGGGATAGACAAGGTTCCCCACTCGTTTTTCCAAAGCTTGCAAACCAAAGAAATCGCCATGGGAACCATGAATGTTTATCTGGGCTTAGACATCCCTCACCAGGAGCTTGGAATAGACGAGTTTGAGGTATTTTTCAATAATGGCTATGACTTTGACGCCGCTTGGGCAAAAAGCAGGATTAGCATTGAACCAGCAGATTTTGCGTTGGCTACTTATAATGTTGCATATTCAGACGCCTCTCCACCGGGAACCACCGCTGCGGTGATCACCACTCTAAGCTACGCCGATCCCTGGTACAGGGTACCTCTCTCAGAATACGTGGACACCAAGAATAAGATGGCGGAAAAATTGCTAAGAAAAGTTGAAAAAATCTACCCCGGAATCAGGGAACACATAGAGGTTATTGAAGTATCCACGCCCTTAACCAATATGAGATACACCGGTAATCCCGGTGGTTCCATACTAGGAACACCCTATAGCCCAGATAACATCTTTATGAACCGGTTACCTCAAAAAGGACCATTGAAAGGACTCTACTTTGCCGGAGCCTGGACCCTGGTAGGGGGCGGCTTCCAGACCTGCATAATGTCTGGCACATTGGCTGCACAAAGTGTAATGGCTAAGCTAAGCAAAAAGTAGGAGGAAATGAAAATGGCTGAAACCAAACCTCGAGACTACACAAAGGAACCCGACTTCGTTAAAAAAATAGTTGAGAGCCTGCATCCCGAAAGAATGTATCTTAAGGTTAAAGAAATAATCGAGGAAACACCCAGCACCAAAACCTTTAGGATGGTACCCACCAAGGGAAAGTTACCATCTTTCAGAGCCGGTCAGTACGTAAACCTTTTCGTCACCATAGGTGGGGTACTAACCAGCAGACCTTACAGCATATCCTCATCTCCCAACCAGACCGAATACATAGATCTCACGGTGCGCCGAAAAGAGGGCGGCTTTGTATCCAACTACTTGCTGGATGAGGTTAAGGTGGGTGATGAGTTCGAAACCACGGGTCCTGTAGGACAGTTCTACTATGAGCCACTCACTGATGGGAAAAACCTGGTCTTTCTGGCTGGAGGCAGCGGAATCACCCCCTTTATGAGCATAATTCGAGAAGTTGTAGATAAAAAATTAGACCTCAACATATGGCTTCTCTACGGAAGCAGAATACCTGACGATGTCATCTTCGGAAAAGAACTAGAAGAAATTGCCCGGAAAAACCCCAACATAGACTACGTATTAGTCATCTCCGAGCCCCCCGAGCATTGGGGTGGAGTTTGCGGCTTCTTAAACCAGGACCTAATCCGAGAGCACTTAGAAAAAGTGGAGGATAAAACCTTCTACGTCTGCGGTCCCCAAGCAATGTACATTTTCTGTGAGGGTGAGCTTGAACGCCTGAAAATTCCCAGAAGAAAGACTAAAAGAGAGGCGTACGGTCCACCTGATGATGTTACCCGGGAACCAGGATGGCCTAAAGGCTTATCAGCTTATGCGGTATTCACAGTGGAGGTAGTGGGGAAGAAAACCTTCGATGCTCTAGCAGGCGAACCGCTTATGAACTCCTTGGAGAGAGAAGGACTAGTTATTCCCGCAGTGTGCCGCTCTGGCATATGCACCACCTGCCGCACAAAACTACTCTCCGGAAAAGTCTTCATGCCAAGCAGCGTCACCCTCTTAGAGGCGGATCGCAAGTTCGGATACATCCACCCCTGCATGGCCTATCCCATCAGCGACATCAAAATACGAATATAATTAAAAAATTAATAGCCTAAACCCATTGAATTATACCAGTTAAAAAATGAGAGCGCCGAAGAGTGGCGCTATGATACAAGTACCCAATTAGGAGGAAAGAGGCTATTGATAATCCTCGTTAAGGTCAAATTTCCTATACGTATGGCTCAAAGGGTGACAGAAGTTTATCTTAAGGTTACTAATGAGCGCCCAGTTCCAGAAGGAATAACCCATATTGGGCCATTTTTTAAGACTACCCTAGAAGACAGCGGTGCAGCCATATCTTTCTACGATGTGGAAAAGGGAAAAGAAATAGAGGCGTACAAGTACGCAGTGGAGATGGAATCCCCGTTCCGCGTGATTGAAGGATACCGCTATACCGTTGATCTCTACTACACAGTAGAAGAAAGCCTCGCGCTACCTGCCTAGTTAAATTTTCGCTCCATCTTCAAGTCTCAAAATAGAATATTTAAACGTTCTAAACCACAAACTTCTAAAACCGCAGAACCTAAATAAGCAATAATACACGGATGAATAAACAGAAGATCCGCCATTCCTCATTATTTTAAAATTTATTTTCTTAAAATTTTATTCAGAGAAGGTTGAAACAGATGTCTGAAAAGTTTGATGTGATCGTGGTTGGGGCCGGTCTCGGAGGGCTCTCCGCCGCTGCCACATTAGCAAAGAATGGACAGAAAATACTGCTTCTGGAGAAACACTATAGAGCGGGCGGCTATGCCGGTAGCTTCGTGAGAGGTAGATTCGAGTTCGACATTGCACTTCACCAAATATCAGGTTTAAATCTGGTCAGCAAAAGAGGTTTTCTCTACCGTAATTTTGAGAATTTGGGAATCACAAAAAGGGTTGACTTCGTCAGGCTCCCCAATGTCTACCGCTCCGTTTTCCCCGACTTAGATGTCACCCTTCCTGCGGGAAGAGAGAACGCCGAGGGGGTTTTGGTGGACACTTTTCCCAATGAGTCGGAAGGAATAACACGCTTCCTAGATAGAGTGGAAGCCACCGGACAGGCTCTGACCCTGCTACAACGAGGAGCAACATCCGAAGAGGAAAAAAGGAAAATTAAGGAGGACTTCTTCGCTTACAAGGATAAAACCCTGGCCGAGGTTCTTAATGCAGATGTTAAAGACCCTAAGGCACGGGCGGTAATCGCTCAGATTTTTGCCTACTTCGGTTTACCCCCCTCAAAGGTTTCATACTTAATATACGCGCTTGGCTGGGGAGACTATCTGCGATGTGGAGGAGCCCAGATCAGAGGCACCTCCCAGATGCTCTCCAGCGCGTTCGTGGACATCGTCCAAGAAATGGACTGCGATGTACGCTTTAACTGTGGAGTCAAAAAAATATTAACTGAGGGCGGCAGAGTCACCGGAGCCATAACAGAAAAAGATGAGAAAATCAAGTCGGACTATATTATTTCAAACGTAAATCCCATAACAACCTGTGCCGAAATGATTGGAGTAGACAAGGTTCCCAGCTCATTTTTCCAAAGCTTACAAACCAAAGAAATCGCCATTGGATCAGTGTGTGTCTACATGGGCCTAGACCTCCCTCAAGAGGAGCTAGGGATAGAAGATTTCGAAATATTCCTGAACACTGGCTACGATTTTGAATCCTTCTGGGACAAACTTAAGAAAAGCATCGAACCAGCAGATTTCGGGTTAGCTAACTATAACGCTGCCTATCAAGACGCCTCTCCACCAGGCACCTCAATAGTAGTGCTCACAACCACAAGCTACGCCGAACCCTGGTATAAAATACCTCCTTCAGAATATGTGGAAACCAAGAACAAGGTAGCAGACATAATGCTAACCAAAACCGAAAAAACTTTCCCCGGTTTAAGAGACCACATAGAGGTTATTGAAGTATCCACACCCTTAACCAATATCAGATACACTGGTAACCCGGGCGGTGCCCTCTATGGATGGCCCTATTCTCCAAAGGAGACCCTAATGAACCGGCTACCCCAGGAAGGACCCTTGAAAGGACTCTACTTTGCCGGAGCTTGGACCCAGATAGGGGGCGGTTTTCAGCCCTGTATCATGTCCGGTATGATGGCAGCTCAAAAAGTAATGTTTGAAATAATAAAAAATGAGAAAGTAAAATAACTGAAACCAAACTCTGAACCAGCCCGAGTAATCCGACCTTATATAAGTAGTTGAGAGCTTTCCCGTTGCCCGAAACTTACCCATCTAGGGCGTTTCCTTAGTGGTGTTCGGTTCCTGCTTCATAGGGGAGCACCTGCACCCCTAAAGGGGCATGAACCTCTCCGCTCTAGCAGGCGTTTAGCGTCTCCGACTAACTGGCGGCGACGACTGAAACTAAACGCGTTCAGCTTCAAGGCGGATACATGTGGTGTTGTTTGGTATTAAATCTTTCTGCTGTTGTCAACCCTAGAAAGTGTGTATCCTAAATTAAAGAAAAGAATAGAGGAATCAAATTCTGTAATTTATCCTATTCTCACCACATTTTCCCTTTGTATTCCCCCATCATGGGGCAACCGAGACACTTTTTTTCCAGGTAGTTCTTACAAGAGGCGCAATCGATATCCAGCCCGCAGAAGGGTCTATCGATAATATTTATTTTCATTTGGTATGGTAGGATTAGCTCCTTGGAGGCTGAGATTATAATGTTGAATTCAATGTTTTTCACTTCTTCCAGTGGACCTAGGTGGCATTCCACTATCGCCTCAAGGGTAGCTATGTCCTCCCCAATGAGAAGCAGGAGTACATTACTCTTCCCAGATACGGTGAATCCATTGAAGAAGTATGGGCAGTTTTGAAAAATTTCTAATATTTTTGCACTATTTGTGGTGGAGACCTCTACCTTGGCAACATGTAGCCCCATTTTTAAGGGATTTACTCCGTAGATCTTCTGGAATATTCCGGTTTCCCTCAGTTTTTTTATCCTCATCGCCACCGAGGGCTGGGATAGATTAATAATCTCAGCAATTTGTTCCTGGGGAATTTCCGGGTCTTCACTCAGAAGGGTTAGTATCTCGCGATCCTTTTCATCTAATCTATGAATACGCTCAGCCATTTTGACCAATTATGGGATTTACTTATTGAATTATAAGAATATTGCGCAATTTCCCCTAATTCACATAATTTATAGTGAAATCATCAAAAAAAATGATAAATTATAACAGATAATTATTTTAAATAGTTAAACAATAATTATACTATCAAAAGAACAAAACAAAACAAGAACCACCCTAAAAAACTCTAACCTGCGCCTAACTGATGGAATAGCGGGAAGCTAACACCCAGACCCAAAAACCCGAAAAGGCTCTGGTGATGCTTACTTCGGAGGAGGGCCCCTAACAACTAGGCTGGGAGGAGGGGTCCTCCCAGTAAGCACCAGTTCCCGCTTTAAGTCTCCACAGGAGTATGTGACTGAGAATAATTAGATTTAATGAGGTGAATGAAAGAGCTTCACAGAATCCCTTGATTATGGTTATAGGTGACCACCCCCCTCTCTCCCTCGCACCGTCTGTGAAGCTCCATTAAACACCCTTCCAAAACTGATAATCAAAAGAGAACAGAGTACAAGTCTTAGAGAGTTTTTTGAAACTTTGGGGGAATATGAATCCAGAGCCGAGAATCTGAAAATGAGTAGAGGTTTGACTTTTCAGATGCTGATTAACTTGTTTGGAGTATTATTTAAAAAAATAAGAGGTAATGTGGTATGTCAAAAACTATCAGCATAAGAGAAAAAGCTACATTGATAGT
>DXJA01000323.1 GCA_019056875.1 Candidatus Jordarchaeum madagascarense | reverse complement strand
TTCTAGAGGTAAATCCTACTTTTATATCCATCAAAATTGGGTCTCTACTTTTTACTTCTTTAAGCTCTGAAACTATTGGATACAATGGGCATAAAAATTTTAGAAGAACCTAGACCAATCAGTTCATACGTAGAGCTATACCCGGGATCGCAAATATGACTGCTAATATCCTCAACCTTCTATACACGGCTTCAATGTTTGTCTGGTTCCAAAATTTCAATCTCTTCACCTCAGAAAAAAAGTGCGGAGAGCCATATAGCCCCCGATTCATTGCTTATTATCTTTTTGATCTTTTCCCAGAAATGGTTTCTATTCTAAGGGTTCATAGGGACCAACTCACACCCAATTGTTGGTACCGTAGTTGGCGCGGAACCATAAACAGGCCAAAAATAGAAGGGAGTAGTTTTTATGATGAGTTGCACTATTTTCCGCTCTGTGGTATCAGTCTTCCTTTAAAGTATTTATGGCTAAAGTACCAGCAGAGAAAAGTAAAGGCCGCAAGTAATACCACAGAGGGTACTACTATGTAAGATGGGCAAATCTCTACAAAGCCCAAATAGATCACTATGAACGCTATTGTGATAGCTATTATACCCATTTTGAGCATGAGGATCATGGTTTTGTCTTTTTCTGATCCATGCTTAAGGGAGTTTATTGCTTTCTTGACATCGCGAAAGTGTTCGTACCCCTCAACACCCTTCAATATATCTACGAATTCTCTATACCAGCTAACTACTCCAAATAATGCTAGGGAGATAACAGTTACAATTAATATGACAAGTTTAAGTGGAGAAAGGAGGGGATACACCCGGATAAAATTAACTTCTATTCCATGGTACGAGTATCCTAAAGTCAGAAACGGATTGATACTAACCGGAAAAAATACAAGGGAACGCACCTCTAGATAAAAGGTAATCAAAATGGTTACCACAAAAGGCAAGAGAGTTACCGTTTCCGCTGCACACAACCACCCCCTAACTTTTTTCGCATCTTTCTCATTCCACAAATCCACCCCCATCACCAATTTTTAGATTTTTTCATCACCCAAAAAAGAGGGGAATTTTTTTAAAGCTTTGGATTGCTGTTTAGCCTTTCTTTAGGATGATTTCTTATTCTGAAGGTTCGTATGATCCAAGCCAAACCCAATTGTTGGCTTTAGTACCAGTCATCCACATAACCTCGGTTTGACTCCGACATACTTGAACAATAATTCCATTAATGTTCATCATTAACAAGAAGGCCTATACTTGACATCCTATGCTGTGATGAGGTCTACTCCTGCTTCTGCGGCACTATTCTCCTTTTAATGTATCTTTCGCTTATGAAGATGCCTACAAGTGCTAAGATTATAATAGGAAATCCTATAATCGCTGTTTGTATGCGTGAAATTAACTCTAATGGCCCTAACCAAGTTATAACAAATCCTATGGCTAAGCTTATTATAGCAGCCATATGCAAGATGACCATTGTTTTATCTATTTTTGAACCGTGAGTTACAGCGTTTATTGCCCTCTTAACTTCTCCGAAGGATTCGTATCCTCTGATAGACTTGAAATATCTTACGAAGGTTGCGTATGAGAGAATTATAAAGAATAGTGAAACGAAAATGGTTGCGATGACTATTATACTCATGGTAAATCCGGTAACTATGGGATACACCATGGTGGAGTTGATTATCACTCCGTAGGGGTTAACTGTGACGAAAATTGGAATGTTCATGGAAAAAATTATAGAAATAATATAAAATCTATTAAATATACCCATCAGCAATATTATCGCACATCCTGCGCCTAGAATAAATGCTATTGCCGCTCCTACAAATAACCATCTAGAAACCTTTTTCGTGTCACTCTCATTCCAAACATTAAACATATCTACCTTCAAATCTCAACCTCCAAAAGATTGTGAAGGAAGCAAGCCCAAAGAACCAATAAACACCTTGCTTCCTGCCTAATACGTATCATTCGGGTAGATCAGGGTGGAGTAATGGGACCCACCCACACCCATGTTTTGGTACCGAATGTGTTGATGTATTCTTGAGCGAAATAGAAACAAACTTCTGCAGCGGGCTGACCCAGAGGTAAAACTATTCCTGGATGAGGTGCTACCTGAATAGTTGCTCCGTTGTAATATGCGAAATGGAAAGTCATAAATGATATGAGATCCCAAGTTTGCGGTGCACAAACCCAATGAAACCTATGCATGATTTCTGCCCCAAAGGTTGGATCATGTTCATAGTTATATGTATATACTGATTCATATGTAGTCCAAATACCCCCAAAGTACGCAGAGGCTGGCCAATAACCCAAATTGAAAAAGGCCCCACTTATAGCCATAGATGCAGCAACAGCCCAGCCGAGACTTAAGCCAGCAAGATAAGCAGCAGCTGCGACAAAACCTGAACAAATCATTCCTATCGCCGCTATTGCGATATTCCATTCATCTGTTTGACGTGAAAGGCTATCAAATAATGCGCCTGTGTATACCATTGCTTCGGGTATTGGTTTTGGATAGTCTGCGGGGAATCGAGCGTAGAATAGATAGTCGTAGCCGTAAAGCACAGGAAGATAATACCACGTAAACCAACCACCCCAGAACCAGCTCCAGTACACCAGAGGATTACGGATAAGATATATGTATGGATCTATTATCTCTGTACCGTTGGGGCTGTAAATTGAAACTTTGATCACACTCTGCATGGTTCCATTTATCTCCCGCTCGTACACTCTGTTTATCGCGGTGCAGTTCTCGCCGCCAATTGTAATGGTTGTGTTCCACTCACGCACCAATTCTCCCTGTTCTATTATGAGGTCTATGTTTTGGAATTGCTCGTGTACCTGCTTTGTTATGCTCTCTAGTTGCTGCTCTATCTTCAGACTGTTCAACTTGTCGTATAGTTTGAATTGCTCTTGGTACGCGGGGGTCTCTCCAAGGAATGTGAAGAGCATGGATCTCATGGACTCGTTATCCGGTATGCTCTTGTGCCCTAACTCTTGGGAATGCTGTATCTGCCACTTTGTGAATCCTTGGTTGATGCTGTCTTGGAGAGTGTTCTTAAATTCGTCGATTTCTTGGAGGGTGAGTGAGCCGTTCTCTATTCTCGCAATCGTATTTGAATCCAGTGGATTAACTACCGCAGAGTTCTGGTTCCGAGTAAGCATGGACAATCCGATGGCGAGGTAGTTTGGTTCCGGTATATTGTACGCTTGTACGGTTACTACACCGGTTCCTATTCCCAGCATGATTGCCGCGAAGAACACTACAAAGAAGATTTTAAGTTTTTTCATCCTTCTCCTCCTATACTCTTTTA
>DXJA01000322.1 GCA_019056875.1 Candidatus Jordarchaeum madagascarense | reverse complement strand
TAGAAGCTCAAAATGTTACAGACCTGTGCGTTGTTAGAGCCTCTATTGACAGGAATGGTGAAACCTACACCCCTTTTGGCTCAGAAAGCATCATTCTTAACATTGGCAACACAGTAACAAACGCTACAGTTTTCTTTTTTGCAAATAAATCAAGAGATGGAAGCAGCATCCTCTATAGCGAAATATTTCAGTTTCATGATATTCCACCATTTACCTTCCAAAAAATATCCACAAGTTGGGAACCTACAAACAGCGGAATATACACTGTAGGTTGGGCTGTAACCGAGGTTCCGAACTTTTTAACAATAGAACAGATAATCTCAGGCGACATCACCCTCAACATCACTGAAACCTACCTTTTGGATAATTTCATAGCTAGAAACATTTTCATAGGGGGGTCTCCCAACTGTAATATTCTCTTTCCAACTTCTATTTCCCATAAACCATTCGAACTTAATTTCCCCCTAGATTTCGCATACTACAATCTGACGATAGTAAGTTCCTACACTCTAGAAGATGTTCAAGCAACTTACTCCGGCAACGCAACCCAGCTTTTCAACGAAACTCCAAAAATAGTAATCCAAGACAAATATGCGAACATTCTAATACTTTTTAACACCACATTTTTTCCACATCCGGGCTACTATACTGGTCTAATTGAAATAACAGCAAATAGCGAACACGTAGGAGACGTGACTATAAACTTTAATCTAAGTTATCCTGAGGGCAGACTATTTTTTGATGAGGTTCACAATGAAATAGGTTTAGAGAGCTGGGGGGAGAGACTGGACAGTATCTACAGCGGTTACTACCAATTCTCCAAAGAACTCTTTGCTCAAGGATATGATATAGACGACATACCCTTTCTCAGCGAATACGACAGTAGCCTCCTGTCATTTTATGACGGATTAGTAATATTTGATCCCGAAAAGAATTTCACTTCACAAGAAAACATAACCATCCACAACTTCCTTAATAACGGAGCATCTGTTCTTATCTGTTTAGAGCCGGAGAATGAGTGCAACTGGAACGCAGTGAATATGATAACACAACCCTACGGGATCACAGTGTTTTCAAATGAAACCGGAATAATAACAATCGCTTCGGGAAATATGCTCCAACCACATCCAGTTACAGACAACCTCAGCATAATAGAAATGGAAAATGTAGCTTTTCTAAACATTGATCCCGGTCTGGGAGCGGTAGCACTTGCAAACACATCTGAAGGTGACATTGTAATAGCCGCCGCTAATGCGGGATATGGTAAACTTCTGGTTATCGGAGACTCGTCGATTTTTGATAGTGGCCACATAAATCTCTCAGATAATGCGGTTCTTGCAGTTAACGCGATTAACTGGTTGCTCGAAAACAGAATGGTACTCGACATACAGATGTTTTTACCCCATTCCGATGAAATAATCTACGTAGGAGAAAACTTTTTCACAGAAATTAACGTCACAAACATGCACGGAGAGATCATCTCAAGCAACATCACATTATTGACAATTTACATTTTGCCCAACGGAACATTTTTCCCAATTCCCGCATTCCAAACAGACATAGCGGGGTTATATGAAGCATTCTTTTATACAGACTTTGTAAACCAAACAGGAGATTACACCATGATCATCTATGCGGATGCTGAAAATTACACCACTACCCATTACATTTATAATTTTAGGGTGGAGCCCTCCAGAATAAGTATATCTCCCTTATTTTACTTCCCACAGCAATCAAGAGAATACCTAATCTTCGGATTCACCTTCCTAGGAATAATCAGTTTGATAGTTGCCTCCGCCTATCTTTTAGAAAGAAGGAGACTCCACAAGAAAATACTAATACCAGAACTCGATAGAGAACTAAGAAACACTATAAAAAACACGGTAAACCAAGTAAGAGCAGCGCTCAAAGAGGTTGACCGAGATCTCTCCCGAAAGGATATAGATGATTTTGACAGAATCAGAATAATACACGAAAAACTCAGAAGACTCAGAAAATCACTTGACAAAGCCAAAAGGGTTGCGGAACGTATAGGTGAGTAAACCGCTCCCAGATAGCGCACAGTTTTTCCCCTCCCTCTTAATCACTAATATGTCTCCTCTCGGAGCAGTCTTCTTAGAGAAGATAGACTAAAAGAATTCTTCTCTCCAAAAAAACAAAAATCAGCATCAGAATAAACTAATTGTTCTATTCTTTGAGGATTCTGTCTCTTTGAACTTTTAATTTTTGGATTAACTCCTTTACCGCATTTGACACCTTTGCTTTTTGAACCACTATTTTATCCAAATCCTCTTCAAAATTTCTAAATACTGAAACCTCTCCATTCCAGTTCTTTACTTTTTCAAGAAACTTTCTGAGAAAAATTATTTTAATCTCCCAGAGCTTTTCGAAAGCATCTTTCTCCTCATCTTCCTTATCTATACATATCGAAAAGATCAGATCGTTTGATGCGATGCTAACAAATTTTTTCTTACCCATCGTTATGGATTCCACCCGATCCTCTCCAAGTTTGGAAACGAACGAGGCGGCGGCACTTAAAAAACCAGAAACTAGATTCTCATCTAGATATACACTATGATACTCTTTGTGGAATATACATATGCCGCTTTTCATTAGAATCCATACATTATGTAAGACCAATTATTCCCACTCACTAGTATTACACCTTTGTACTTACCACTAAGGGTAATTTGGCGAATTATTTTCCCTAAATTATCTACCCTCAACTATTATTAAAATGTTGCTGTGCAACAAAATTAATACTTTATTGAAAAATAAGCAACTTTCTTTAAGGAATTCACAAATTTTGGAGGTTGTTTTTTGAATTATTTTGTATGTTTATTCTTCCTCTTCGTGAAGATTTGATAAGTTTCTTAGAGGTTATCTTTTATATTATCTAATAGGTTTCTTATTCTTCTTCGTGAAGATTTTGACAAATCCCATAGCATGTTCTCGACTCTTTTTATGTAATCCTCAGCTGTTTCCTTAAGATTTTCTTTAACGTATATTTCAATGGCTTTCACGTAGGTGTCGGCAGCCTTCACCGGGTCCTCTTTCTCCTCCAATATTTCCGCCATACAAACTAATGTGTCGGCATAACTAACACTATCATTCAGTTCCTCAAACTTTTTCAAAGCTTTTTTATAGTATTCCAAGGCTTCATCTAGATTCTCAAGGCCCATTTGAGCGTTTCCCAGATCTAGTAGCACGCTGGCCATGGCCTCTTCGTTTTTGAGTTTCTTATATTCGCTATATGCCTGGTTTATAAGTTCTACTCCTTTCTCGTTTTGTTCGTCTTCTAGGTAGGCCAATCCTAAGGCGTATGTTGTGTCTGCGACATAATCAGGCATTTTATGCTTTTGATAAATTGCGAGCGCCCTCTCCCCGTTTTTTATTGCTTCTTTGTTCTCCCCCATATTTGAGAGAGCGATGCATAAATTATAAGCAGAATCAGCTATTCCAGATTCATCGCCCAGTTTTTCGTAATTTTCTAAGGCTTTCCTATAAAGTTCTGCAGCCTCTCCGTGTCTATCCAACTTTGTCAAAACCAATCCCTTTTCTACGTGAATCTGAGAGATTAATTCCGTGTTCCCACTCTCTTCAGCTTTTTTTTCTATCTGGGTGTATACTTCTATTGCTTCTTCCAGTTTATCCTCCTCTTCCAGCATTCTTGCCTTTTGAATCAACTCTTCTGCCATTCTCAGTGTTCCTCCAGAACTTCTCCGATGCAAAATTTACTTATTATCCCTACAAATCATATAATTTGATTATTTTTCTCTAAACCTATTTGGAGCGATAGTAAAAACTTATTATTCATTTTTCGATTAAAAGCCTATTTAACTTTTTAGTTAATTTTCGTTGCCTTTAATGTTCAAACGTACTCCTCTTTAAACTCACTTTTTTAGAATTTTCGCGTTTGCTTTACATATAATCTTTGTTATCCAAAATTGAGTAATATGTATTCTCCCACGCGGGATAATTCATTGTTCTGTTTAGAGAACAAAAAATAGAAACTCTAATTATGGCAGGGTTTTTATTCAAAATAAGAAGTTTATACCAGTTCCCTTTCTAGGGCTCGAAGTTTAGCGTCCAAATCTTCGATTTCTTTTTTACGTTCATATTCTATTATTGTTCTTTCAGCTTCTTTAGCAAAGTTTTCGTATTTTTTCTTATCCTCGTCTTCTGTTATTGGTTGTTTGAATTCGGTCCAGAATTTTATCTCCAGATTGTCTAGAGTTTCTGAAACCTCGTCCTCCTTATCTGTGGATAAGACGAAGAATATGTCTCTGGACAATTTGTATCTGAACAGCATGTTTTCCAAAGTTATGGATCTTATTGAATCTCCAGAAATACTGTCTGCAAAGGTTTGAATAGCCGATAACAGACTTGATATGTCTGGGGCCGATTTTGATATACCAAAAGATTTCTCAAAAAGGCGTTCTCCGGTTCTTTTAATTATCCATAAACCATGAATCATTTCTTTTTCATCTTCTCGTAATTTAAGATGACTGCTTCTATTAACTCACAAGGATTGGGATATTGAGTTTGAAAAATTTCTTGTTCCCTTTTTCATCGCTATAAATTATAACGGGCTGGTAATCAACTAAGCCCTGTTTACTTGGTTTAATTTTTATGTTCAATTTTTCGGTTTGTCCCTTTTGCAGTGTTTTTCCACTTAGATTTATGGAAGTTCTCTGAACATAAATTGAGGAGTTTTTTTCGGTTTCAATCAGGAAATCTGGAGGGTTAATATTTTCAATTCTTTCTAGGGTTGCTGTTTTTGCGCCCACGTTAGTGATCTCAAAGTTTACTCCGATTTCTTTACCTACTTTAAAAACACCATGAGCTATTGGGTTCACTACACGTAGAATTACAAACGCGTTTTCCAAAGCTTCTCTGGGCACTGAAACTGTGTAACCTTCTCCTCCTTCGGGAGTTTTAGTGCTTTCAACTAGACTTAGATACTCGTGTAGAATTAGTTCTTTTTCAATTTTTTCAAGTTCAGAAGTAGCTTTTTCCTTTAAGTATATGTGACCTGATTTCTGAAAATTCTCAATAGCCTTTTGGAAGCTTTTTTCAATCATTGTATAATAACTTCTTTTTGCTTCGTCAACTAATTCTAGTTTTAACTTTATGCTGTATCTTATTCCATCCAAGTAATTTTTCATTGCTTCTAAATAATCAACATAGTTATTTAGACTTGCTTCTTGGAAAAATTTCTGTGATCTCTCAAAATAGGTTGTGGCATTTATGTATTCTTTCATAGGATCTGTTTCCGCTTCCCTGCATCTTATGAGGTTTTCTGTACCATAACAAAGATCTGAATAACCCTTTGTTACATTTTTCATTCCCTCATTTGTAAATAGGAATGAGGCTTCTTGGAACAATTTTGCAGCTGCTTGGTACATTTCCACCCTGTTATTTATTTGCGCTTCTTCTAGTTTTGAAAGAGCTTTTACAAAAGTGATTGTGGCGTTTAGCTCTTCCGGAGTTATAAATGTCTTGACTGATAGGTTCTCCAATTTTTCTTTTGCCGCTGTAAAATGTATAATTGCGGCTTCCTGCTTGCCTTCTTTATTTAAGATGAGTCCTCTCTCAATTTCTGATTTGGCTTCGGCAAAGTCTGCGAATACATTCGCTATATTCAAATAATTTACACTTTGGCGAAACATTTGAGCTGCTGAGCTAAAAAGTTGTGCGGCCTTTTTCCCTTCCCTACCCATAGTTACTGCTTCTGCCTCCAATAATTTAGCTCTCGCTTCAAAAAATTTCGCCTCCCGTTCGTATATTTTAGGGAAAAGCGGAAATGCTTTTTCATAATAGTTAATAGCTGCTACCCAGTCTTTCTCCTCTTTATCCTTCGCTAACTCGATATAGTACATTGCCTTTGTGAATTTTACTTGATCCTTTAGATTAGGTTGTTCTAAAGCAACTTGTTCATATATTTTGGAAGCCTCAAGATAGTAGTCTGAAGACATTTTATAGTCCCCTTTTCTATCGCTCAGTTCTGCTAATTTACACAGACTACCCGCAGATAATTCCCTCCAATTAATCTTATTATAAAACTTCAAAGCATTAGCAAAAGATTCCTTAGCCATTCTATAGTATTCATCTTGGTTAGAGAGCTGCCACAAGTCTTCATATACAAAACCAATAGAAAATACGGTATGTGCGGCTCTTAGATCTTCCTTCTGAGACTCATTTCTTTCAACCGCGGTTTCGCCGTAACTTTTGGCTCTTTCCAAGATTTCAATTTTTTCTTGATCATTATCTAAAACTTTTGAGAGAAGATATCCCGCTCTAGTAGCAATCGCAAGTGCGGAGGTTCTCTCGTCAACTTTTTCAAAATATTCCACCGCTCTCTCTCCGTATCTGAAAGCTCGTGAACGAAGATCCCTAGCCTTTTCCAGCTCTTCTGAGGCTAAATCTTTCTCCCCTTCTATCGTAGAAGTTATTAATACGTATTTGGCCATACTTTTATATAGAGTTCCCAGAAATATGAAATCATTTGGTAGTTTCTTAACGTACTCTAATGCTTCACGTCCAAAGGAAGCCCCCTCTCTCAATATCTCTCTTTTTAACACTCCGCTTTGAAAGAATATTGAATAATACGCTATTACCCCCGGTATTTCTGCAAGAACTTTAGCAATGAGCCAAGTTTCTTCCAAAATCTTGGCATGTTTAAGGCTCTCCTTTAAATTTTCATAAGCAGATTTCAAAAGTGATTCGTTCTCACTCACATTAAAACCCAAGTCTGAAAGTTCTTTACTAGTCATTGCAGAAACAAAGTATGCTTCAGCAATAAGGTTCTGCTCCCCATTTTTAACAATGCTTAATAACGCTTGTTCCACCTGTTTTTTAGCGCTCTCTAATAAACGGGATCTTTCATCAATAGTTTTGACAAACATGGCTTGGTAGAAATCCGCTAGGGATAGATTATAGGGCGCAAAACCTTCGCAGATAGGTAACTCCTCCTCCTGAGCCTTGATCATATCCTCGCGTATAGTTGATAACATCCTTCTTTTGTTTTCATACGGTTCTTGCAACTCCACAACCCTTGCGATTTTAGCCTTATTAATTAAGCTTGAAAAGCACAGCGAGGGTCTTTCCTTATTAGCACTTTGCAATAACTTTTCCGAGTTGTTAAAATTAATAATTGAACTAGTTAGGGTTTCTTCTCGTTTTTCTATATCCAAATAGACATAATTCCTCATCTTTACAAAACCTAGCCAAAACTCAACTATTCCCGCCATTTCCAGATCTTCATATTTCTGATAAATTTCAGAACACTTTTCCAATCCCTCTATAATGTCAAAAAACTCGCTTCTTCTTTTAGGTAAACTCTGCTCCTCCAATAAATCTGCGAGATCGGATAAAAGCAGAGAGCTGTCAATAATAGCTCCTCTAATATCGGGTTTAATATCTTCTACCTCAAGTTTGATGTGAATTTTTCTGGTTGATTCCCAGAAATCTTTCGCTTTTTTTAATAATTTTTTAAAATGATCCATGTTTTCTGCCTTGCTTGCCCCCAAAAGACTACAGTGCCCCGCAAAATAATTTGCTTCCGCTTCCATCAGTTTATTATTTAAAGCAGCATATAACTCACTCGCTTCAACATAGCTTTTAACCGCGCTGTTCCAGTTTCCTCTTTTTTCGAACTCGTACGCGGCTGTAAAGGCTTTGTCCGCCCTTTCAAGACTAGGCTTTTTACCAAACAACGTCTAACACTCACCAACTCCAGATGATTTGAAGAGCAGTATCTCACCCAAGTAATATTTTTTAGGAAACCTATCTGTCTTCTCCCTAATTTTAGCTACTTTCAGCTTATTTCTAAAATACTATAATTATATATACATTACTCAGTGTTATTAAATGAATTTGTGTTATTTCGCACCATATAAATAAATGGTTTTGGGCAAAATAACATAAATACATTAAAAATTTTAATTAAAAATAAAATTTCAACATTTAAAATGAAAATATTCTCTACAAAGCGCCTAACTCAATAGAATGGAACGTCAGAAACCCCTTATATGAACCCGGATTCTGCAAATTTATCTCCCCGAGACTATTAACTACACAGCGTGCGCCACCATAGGTTTCTCTATAATTTTGCTCAGGATTTTCTCTATCTCATTTATATCCGCTTCTACTTGAATCGTTTCCCCACAGGATTTAATTGCAGTGTCTGGATCCTTTAAGCCATGACCGGTGGTAACACAGACCACTCTTTCATCTCTTTCAATTTCTCCCTTTTCGATTAATTTTTTTAAACCTGCTATCGTAGACGCGGACGCGGGTTCCACAAAAATTCCCTCGGTTCTGGCCAGCGTTTTCTGTGCTTCAAGAATCTCAGCGTCGCTCACAGTATCAGCCAGACCCTCCGAGCCATATATTGCTCGGATGGCCTTCTCCCAGTTTACCGGCTTTCCTATCCTTATGGCCGTGGCTAACGTTTCAGGTTTTTCAACAAATGTAACCGTTTTTTCTCCTCTCTTGTATGCGTTAGCAATTGGTGCAGATCCTTCCGCTTGTATCCCTATCATTCGAGGAATTCTGTCTATCAATCCTATTTCCCTCCATTCTAACAAGCCCTTGTAGATTGCACTAATGTTGCCCGCGTTTCCAATAGGGAGTATTATGGTATCGGGAACCTGCCAGCCCAACTGATCAATTATCTCATATCCTATTGTTTTTTGCCCTTCGAGACGGTATGGATTCAGACTGTTTAGGAGATACATGTGGAATTTTTCGCACGACTCTTGAACTAGCTCCAAGGCTTCATCAAAGTTTCCTTTAATAGCTAGGATGAAGGCTCCATACATCATTGCTTGGGCCAGTTTTCCTAGAGCTATTTTTCCGGAGGGGATAAATACTACGCAGTTTATTCTAGCTTTGGCGGCGTAAGCTGCTAGCGAGGCTGACGTGTTACCGGTTGAGGCACAAGCTACTATTTTATTTTCCAAACTCTTTGCTACGGAAACCCCTACCGTCATTCCCCGATCCTTGAAACTACCTGTGGGATTCTCTCCTTCATTCTTTACCAAAAGATTGTTTATTCCCAATTTGTCCGACAAGTTGAAGCAGTGATATAGATTCGTTTTTCCTTCATTAAGACTGATTACCTCCTTCAGTTGGGGCAAGAAAGGAGAGTATTTCCATACCGAGACTGGTTTATTCTTCCAGTCGCCATCCAAGGCTCTTTCCAGATTACCATACTTCACGTCTAGAAGATGTCCACATTTTTCACATGTGTATATCATTTTTTTAGCATCGAATTTTTCATGACAGTTTATACACTCTAACCATAAATCAGGATCCATAATGTTCCAACCTTTCTCTGTTACTTGTTCTCTTTTCTAATCTTGTTAATGTAAAGGGCGTCTCCCAAAACTGCACTAGCGGTTTCTCTAGGCCCGGCACCTCTTCCGATAAGGGTAATGTCCTGAGCCACATCGGTTTTAAGAGAGATAACATTTAGCGTGCCTCCAACGGCTAAGGGTGAACTTCGGGGGATAAGACGGGGCATAATTTCTATTCTGTTCCTATCCACGTATCCTATGTGCTTAACTAGGTACCCATCTTCCATTGCTAGTTCAGTCATTTCGGGGGTAATTCTGGTTATGCCTTCGATTCGAACATCATTTATAATCTTCTTCATTTTGAGTATACCGTTAGCTAGGATTACTAGTTTAGATGCTGCATCTATTCCCTCTATATCATAGGTGGGGTCTGCCTCTGCGTAGCCTTTCTCTTGAGCTTCTCTAAGAGCTGCGTTAAATGAAACTTTTTCCTCGGTCATCTTGGTGAGAATGTAGTTTGAGGTGCCGTTTAAAATCCCGGTGATGGATATTATGTTATTAACCAAAAGTGCTTCTCTTGCCACATGAAAAACTGGAATTGCTCCTCCTACAGTAGCCTCATACAGCAAAATCCTATCCCTTTTTTCTGCTATGTCCATTAGCTCTGGGAAGGCGAGAACCAGAGGACCCTTATTTGAGGTTACCACATCCTTACCATTTTCAAGTGCTTCCCTAATATGGGTTAGCCCCGGTTCACCATCATCAATGTTGGTAACGGTCATTTCCACTACCAGATCGCAGTCCAAGTCTGCTATGCGCTCCTCAGCCATAGCACCCTCAACCCAGGAAGGAGAAGAATTTCCCTTCGAAAGAATTTCTTGAAGCTTTAATCCCTTTTCATCAATCCAGCTTCCGTCTCTTTCGAATACAGCTACCACAGTTGGTTCAAAACCAACTTTTTGAAGAAGTTCTCTTTTCTCCAGCATAACTTCGGCAACCGCTTTACCCACATTTCCAAACCCAACAAGTGCCATTTTCAACTCGCTCAACTCCAAACAACAAAGAGATTTTTTTCCGCTCCAACCCGCTTGATAATTTCAACCGTCTCATCTAACTTATCCTCGGTTTCTGCCTCAATCTGAAACTTTACCGTTGAGACTTCATCTGGACGTTTTATACGGGCGGTGACTTCCTTGACAACCACTTGGGTCTCCAGAATTCTATCTATGGTATCCTTAATGTTTGTGGCAAAAACATGGCCTACGAGAATCACTGTCTTTTTACAAGTACTTTTTATTGGTTCCGCTCTAACTATATGGACACTTTGTTTCTTTATGGCCTGCTTAATGTTTTCTAGTTCTTCTTCCTTTTCGAGGTCAAAAGTTATTATTACGGGTAACTTGTTTCCCTTTTTCAGGTCTCTTAGGTGTGCTATTTCTCTAATGTTGCCTCCCAAATTTGAAATTGGTTCAAGTGCCTTGATAAGCTGACCTGGCTCGTCAAGAAGTTCTATTTCTAACCTCATTATCATAGAATTAATCCCTTCCTAAAAACTCAAACTCATATCGACTATTCAACTCTCCATACGCTTGGTGATTGTTCTCATTTTTCTTCATCGTCATGTAGGTTGAATTCTTTATGGATTGCTTGAACTGCTCTTTCAATATCCTCTCTTGAAATCACCAGTGAAATGTTGAGTTCACTGCTTCCCTGTGAAATTGCTCTTATGTTAACTCTGGCATTTCCTAGTGCTGTACAGAGTCTGCCCGCCACTCCATAGGTGTTCTTCATACCTGCTCCGACTATACACAGAAGACTTACGTCATCCTCCATATTTATGTCAACCCATTCCTTTCCAAAGAACGGTGACCAGTTAAGTGCCTTTATTGCTTTCTTTCTGTCTTCATCGCTCACAATAAATGTGATGTTATTCTCAGATGAAGATTGGGATATCATTATTACATTCACGTTGTTTTTACCCATCAAATCAAATAGTTTCGCAGCGGTTCCCGGTCTGGACACCATTGCTTCGCCCTCAACGGTTATCATGCTGACATTTTTCATATCCGCGATCGCCTTCACAACACTTTCCTTTGTCTTTATACCCTTAGATATTCTAGTGTACCTGTCCGGGTTAAGATTCTCAAAGTTTCTAATTTCCACTGGAATACGTTTTTTCTCCACCGGAAATACGCACAGTGGATGCAATAACTTTGCTCCAAAGAACGCCAATTCTTTTGCTTCTGAATATGATATGTCTCTTATAAGGTGTGCACTGGGCTCCAATTTGGGATTGGCCGTGAGTAATCCATCCACATCTTTCCACAGTATTACCTTCACATCATTGTTTTCATTTTTCAGGCTGTATGCCAGTATGGTTGCGGTGAAATCACTTCCACCTCTACCCAATAAGGTTACATTTCCTTTAAAGTCTCTGCCAAAAAATCCAGTTACTACTGGTATCTTCCCCTCGGATAGAAGCGGTATTACTAACTCCTTTACCCTTTGCTCTGTCTTATCCAGAATGGGGAGAGCGTTTTGCGGTTCACTCGTGGTGTAAATTATGTCATAAGAATTTACGTAAACCGTCCTATAGCCCTCTGCTTCTAAATACCTCTGAAGAATAATTGTGGAAAGTCTTTCACCAAAACTAGAAACTAAATCCAATCTATGCGGTTTTAAACCGTAATCCCAAACATCATTCAAGGCTACTTTTAGTTCACTCATATCTCTCTCAATTTCTGCTAAAGCCCCTTCCTTGAGATCATTTTTTATAACTTCCACTGCTAGTGACACATGCTTGTTACTAATGGATTCGAGTTCCTTCTCCAAATCTACACTGTGCTTCTCCGTATTTTTTGATAAATCTATAAGGCTGTTAGTTATTCCGTAGAGCGCCGAGGAAACTATTACCAATTCGCTTTTTGAGTAGTTCTTTAGGATGTCAGAAATTCGATGGAATGATTCGAGGTCTCTTAGACAACTACCACCGAACTTCATCACTATTCTGTATCCAAGTCTCAATCCACCTCAAAAACAATTGGGGGAAACAATTGTCTTAATCAGATATAAAATTTTTGCAAAAAAAGGATTATATCTCCCTATAAATTGGCTTTAACACAATATAAGGTCATGTAGACGTCAATCCGATACGAATGTTATCCAATTCTGGAAAGCCGCAAAATTAATTACATTTTCAACAAGGCTTTGGTCTAGTTCTAGAATCTTGGCAATCTGTTTTATTCTATGTTTTCCATCAGCAACTAATACTACGTCTACTCCCTTATCCCCAAACCTCTTTATAATTTCCTTCCTTTCGAAAGCTCTGGGCGCTAAAAATCTCGATATCTCCAAAATTCTTTTAGGTTTCTTTTTAAGACTTTCTTCTCTTTCGCTTTTTCCAATTTCCTCAATAACTAACGATTCGAATTGTTCTAACTCTGGTATAAAAATCCCATCTAGTAAATCTCCTAAGAGAAAAAATTTACCTTCAAAAATTTTGATGAATAATGCTCCAATGTTTAACAGCTCATTTCTGAATTCCGTCTTGGCATCAGTGGTGGCAACGAAGAGGATTCGCCTGATTTCCTCTACGGTAAATTTTATGTCAGAAAGAACTATTTGAAACGATTTCTCCTCATTTTTAGAAAATATGGACAGCGCTGCATTCAGAAGACTCGGAAATGCACTGCTCGGAACGGAGGGGTTGCTAAAATTTTTTGAAAAAAGAGTCTTTCCTGTGTGATCTTTTACATAGATACCATAGACCACCAATAAAAGACCTCCGTGGCAGCCTGTACTCTCAAGTAATTTCGCTTTCCTGGTCCTCACTATGTATCTATACAAGTCTTTAAAAGGGGCTTTTTTATTAATTACTATTCTCAAATTAAGTTTATTATAGCGCTCCTCAAAAGTTTTGCGATTAGTTGAGCGAAAGAGTCAAATCTTTTTCTGGTTATAT